>JAHFIW010000038.1:1716-8296 GCA_023246195.1 bacterium | reverse complement strand
GACCAGGCTTTCGCCGTACGCTTGGTCACGCCGCAGTTCCGTCATTGCATCGCTCATGATCGACCTCCGTTCGGAAAGAACCACGACGGCTGATGTACCACGCGACCACCCGCAAGTCAAGACCGAACCGTTGCGCCAATCCCCATTTTTTACAAAAAAACTGGCCAAGAATGGCCAGCAAGATGTCACTCAGCGGCTGAAGGTGAACAGTTTGAGCAACCGCACCGTCCAATGCCGATCGGGCCAGCGGGACTTGGAATGCACGGCGAGCACGTACGTCACCGCGAAAAGCACGGAAACGAGCGTGCCGAGGTCGCTCACCGCCCAGGCCGCGGTCTCGTATCCCGTACAAAACAGGCAGGTCGCCGCGATGATGACCGCGGTGATCGGAAGGGTCAACGGCCAGCAGACCATGTAGAAATGCGGAATGAACCTGCTCTTTTTTTTCGAAGGCATGAGTCTCTCCTTGGGTGGCTACATACTGCTATGCCGTCGCGAAAAAGTCAATCATGCCGCACGACGATAATCCCCCGGTGAGATCCGAAGCTTTTGAAGACAATAAAAAGTCCGGGAATGCATCCCGGACCGTAACTAGTTGAGCGCCCTTTTGCCCCTTGCCGCCTCGAGAGTGTTCGTCCCCGTGAC
Source organism: bacterium (assembly GCA_023246195.1). Lineage (GTDB taxonomy): Bacteria > Patescibacteriota > Patescibacteriia > SG8-24 > SG8-24 > JAHFIW01. The sequence goes on along the minus strand of JAHFIW010000038.1, from coordinate 7,651 downwards.
CTTGGCGTGCTCATTGGCGTAGGCGGCCATGGCAGCGATCATCTCGAAGGCACACTCTTCGGAAATCGAATCCTTCTCGTCACCTGGCCGCGAAATGCTCTCGATGCCCTGCGTCTTGGCAAACGCCACCGCCGCGAGAGGGACTTCGACATCATCGTCCGGTTGACCGAGGAAGCAGGACCATTCCTGAAACTCGGGATCGTAGGTCAGGGCGAACAGCGCATCATCGCCAAAACACAGGCCGACGACGAGACGCGCTTCCACCTCGATTCCTTCTTCTTCGTCGGGACCGTCGTCGTTGAAGGCGCTCTCGGGCAAGACGCAGAGCTGCCAACCGAGGAAGACGCCATCCTTGTCACCGAACGACTCGCCAAAGGTACCGGAGGCGTATCCGCCATCCTGTTGGTCCGGCTTGATGCCGCACTCGGACAACTTGGCCTCGATGCGCAAAAGCATCTCGGTGCCCTTCATCAGGCTGCGCAAATCACCGTGCATGGAGCGCTCCAATCTTTACCGTCGCGGTTCATTGACCCGTTCGTCATAACAAAAAAAAGACCGTCGGTCAAGACGGTCACGCGCTCTTTACGAAGCCGGCGGCGTTAGTGTCGGCCGCGATACGAATGCCGACTGCTATCCAAGTCCGGGCCGCGATACGGCTCGTGAAACGAACCGCGGCCACGATACCCGCCATGCCACGGCGGCGGGTACCCAGGCCGATATCCCCAGACGACGCCGGGACGGTGATAGTAGGCACCGCCGTTGCGTGAGTAATAGCCGTAGGACGGACCCATCGTCCACGGACACGGAGAGTACCAGAGTCCGTCCGCCCAGCAGCCGCCGGCAGGATAGGTGTAGACGTAACCAGGCGCTGCGGGGTACGAACCGGAACCGACAGTATCGTCATAGACGAAATCCGGCCCGAGACATCCCGCAACGAGGATCAGCACGGTGGAAAAAAAGAACATCCGAAAGAAATTTTTCATCGTCAGCCTCCGCACGGAGCTTACACTGGCCTATCGGAAAAGCAACTCTCAAGGCAAAAAAATGACCGTCCCCGTCAGGGCGGTCATCTTACCGTTCGTCCTCCCAAGTCATCCCCTGCTCGACGGGATGATCATCGTGATCGCATCTCTCGTTCTCCGTGACTTCGCGACGCACCACGCGGACGTGACGCGGACTGATGATGGGCGTCATGATCATCACCTCGGGCGTAAAAAACGTCTTTGGCAATTTTGCCGGCGCGGTCGACTTTGCCATCCAGTGCGTGCCTTCCGGCGTATCGATGCGACGGTAATGCGCGTTAAAATCCTTGAGCGAAACAACGCCCTCCCAATATTTTTGGAAGGCCCCTCGGTAACGGTCGAGACCCGTCTGATTGGCGCCGATGAACGGAATGAGGCACGAGATAAAATCCATGTCGCCGACGAAGGACTCTTCGGGATCGACCTTCAGCTCGAGCACGTAGCGTTCGTTGCGGAACGGGAAGCGCGGCGTCTCCGTGGTAGGGACGGCGTACACTGCACCGAGACGGCTGACGCCTTTGTCGATCAGGCGCTTGGGACGATGGCGGTCGAGCAGCTCCATCTCGGCGCGCATGTCGGGGTGGCGCGTTTCGGCCGGCGGAACGGACAAGCCCTCGCGGACGATACGCACGATCTCGTCGAGGGAGCATTCGCGATAAACTGAAACATAATGCTTCGGCACGTCGGCAAGGCCGGTACCGAGCATTACGCTCCAGTCGATGGAAGCGCCGTCATAGGCGCGATACAGGCCGTCGGCTCGCTGTCCCATAGATGCTTTTACTCTAACACGAGGTTTACCAATTTGTCCTGGACGTAGACTATCTTGACGACGCTCTTGCCTTCGACCAGCGGGGCGATCTTGGGGCTGGCGAAAACGGCCTTCTTGGCGTCTTCTTCGCTCAAGCCGGCAGTGGCATCGATGCGGTCGCGCACCTTGCCGTTGACCTGCACCACGATGGAAACGGCGGAATCCTTGGTGAGAGTGGGGTCATACGAGGGCCACGACGATTTGACGATGCTTTCGGCGTTGCCGAGCAGCCACCACAGCTCTTCGGCCAAGTGGGGCGCGAACGGCGAAAGCATGCGCACGACCGCGCCCGCGAATTCCTTATCGCCGCCGCCGAGACTCCCCCACTCGTTCATGAAGATCATCATGCTGGAGATTGCCGTGTTGAACTTGAAGGCCTCGATGTCTTCCGTCACCTTCTTGATGGTCTTATGCAGCGCGCGCCGCAGTTCAGGAGTCACTTCTTCGCGGCGCTGATGCACCACGTCATGTACTGTCATCCAGACGCGATCCAGGAATCGACGCGCGCCAAGGATGCCCTTGGTATCCCATGGCTTGGCGTCACCGAAGTCGCCCATGAACATCTCGTAGACACGCAGGGTGTCGGCACCGTACTCACCGACGACGTCGTCCGGGTTGACCACGTTACCGAGCGACTTGGACATCTTTTGCCCGTCTTCGCCCTGAATCAGTCCCTGATTGCGGAGCTTGGTGAACGGTTCGTCGAACGACACCATGCCATGATCGAACAGCGCCTTGGTGAAGAAGCGCGCGTAGAGCAGGTGCATCACGGCGTGCTCGGCACCGCCCACATACAGGTCCACCGGACACCAATGGCTGACTTCGGAACCGTCGAACGGCTTCTCGCCGAAGTGCGGCGACGGATAGCGGAGGAAGTACCAGCTGGAGTCCACGAAGGTATCCATGGTGTCGGACTCGCGGCGTGCGGGGCGGCCGCAACTGGGACATTTCACCGCATGGAACGAGGCCGAACGAGCCAAGGGCGATTCGCCGGTGGGACGAAAATCGACGTCTTCGGGAAGCAGCACCGGGAGCTGTTCTTCCGGCACCGGCACTTCGCCGCACTCGTCGCAGTAAATGATGGGAATCGGCGCACCCCAATACCGCTGGCGCGAGATGAGCCAGTCGCGGAGGTGATATTGGACGCGGCTTTTTCCTAAGCCTTTCGCTTCGAGGGCGGCAGTGATCGCGGACCTGGCCTGTTTCGAAGTAAGGCCGTTGAACGCAAAGCTGTCGTCGTAGTTGGAAAAGTCTACAAAACCGTCCTCGGTATACGCTTTACCGGCAGTACCCAAGACATGGTTGTCTTGGGTCGGAAATACAACCGGCCTAGGCTTAAAATTATGTTTTTGCGCGAAGGCAAGGTCACGCTCATCATGCGCTGGCACTCCCATTACTGCGCCAGTACCGTAATTTGCAAGCACGTAATCGCCAATCCAAACTGGAATATCCGCACCCGTGAAAGGATGCTTCACGGTCCTGCCCGTATTAACGCCCGTCTTTTGCTGATCAATGCCAGTACGCTCAAGTTCTGACCGGCCCCGTGCCGCTGCAACATAGGCCTCCACGTTTGGACGCCATTCGGCAGTCACGATCTCATTGACCAGCGGATGTTCCGGGGCAAGCACCACGTACGACACTCCGAACAGCGTGTCAGGACGCGTGGTAAAAACATTCACTTCAAAACCGTCGCCCTTGAACGAAATCTCCGCGCCTTCGCTGCGGCCGATCCAGTTGGACTGCATCGTCTTGATCTTTTCCGGCCAGTCGATCTTCTCAAGTCCGGACAGCAGGCGGTCGGCATAGTCGGTGACGCGGAAAAACCACTGGGACAGTTCTTTTTGAATGACGGGATTCTTGCAGCGCTCGCAGTTGCCGTTGACCACCTGCTCATTGGCCAGCACGGTCTGGTCATGCTCGCACCAGTTCACCGAAGCATTGGCCTTGTAAGCCAAGCCCTTCTTGTAGAGGAACAGGAACAGCCACTGGGTCCAGCGGTAGTATGAGGGGTCAGCGGTATTGATCTCGCGTGACCAGTCATAGGAAAAACCGAGCATCTTCAGCTGACGTCGGTAGTTGTCGATGTTCTTCCAGGTGCTCTCGCGCGGAGGCACGCCGGTCTTGATGGCGTAGTTCTCGGCAGGCAGGCCAAATGCGTCCCAGCCCATCGGGTGCAGCACGTTGAAGCCCTCCATGCGGCGTTTGCGTGCGACGATATCGGAACCGATGTATCCCACCGGATGGCCGACGTGCAGACCGTACGCCGAAGGATACGGAAACATGTCCAAGACGTAATACTTGGGCTTGGTGACATCATGCTTGGTAAGGAAAACGCCATCCTCATCCCAGCGATCCTGCCACTTCTTTTCTATGTCCTTGTGGTCGTATTTTTGCATAAGGTCGGTTCAAGAAACGTCATCTTTGCACTTTCGTCACGAAAAGACCAGATACTCGGCAGTTCAGCGCCTTGCGGGAGCCGAACGATAGGTTTTGGCATCGTTGCCGTGAGCCACATAGTGGAGAAACTGCACGAATTCAATGAAGCTGCCGACCAGGAATCCGATGCTGGTAAACAGCGCCAGCGTGGCCAGTACCGTGGGAAACAGGCCCGTAACATGCTGACCGACAAGTTCCCACGAAAAACTGACTCCGGCCAACAAGCCGAACGCGGCGCCCCAGAACACCGACCACAATCGGCGTGCATGCAGCAGCGCGGCCATGATGCCGAAGATAACGGCAACGGCGGGGATGGAAGCCAGTGCCGACGCGGGAGTGTCCGCATCAAGCCCGGCGACCGTCAAAAGCATGGCGACCATGGCGGTGGAGGCCAGTCCCGTTACCGTAGGATTCCAATGCGATTTGGCTTTGGCTGATGACATGGTGCCAGTATACCATCATTGACATCGTCCATGCCGAGAAGTACGGTGCAATCGGTTCATTCTACCGAAGATTTCAACAAAAGGTGCCGTAATGAGCGCACGAAACTTGCTCGCGTTTGCGGCGGCGTTGCCGCTATTCATGATGACGGCGGAAGCGAAGGCGGATAACGATGCCTCGCATGCGGCATTCGAACATGCGCACCCCGTAATGCTTCGTTCCGGCGCGTCATTCGTGACGTCCAACCACGACGGGGTGGACTACCAGCATGCCGATACCTTTGCGGGCGTCGGCTACGACTGGTCTCCCAGACTGTCGCTGTACGCCGATCTGCATTACGGGACCACGCGCTTCGGATACAAGGCCAACGTCGAGGACGGCCTTGCTGTCGACGGGCGTTTCACGACGCCCCTGGACGTGTCCGCCTCTACCGGCCTGACGCTCCATCTGTTGAAACTGAAACCGTTCTGGATGGACATCGACGGCGACTTCGAAGCCTCGGTGCTCAACTCGACGCCGCACATCGTGTCGCTGGCCATCACCACGCCGCAGGGCAATTTCGACATTGCGCCGTACGCGCAACGGAACGCCCACCTCTCCACGGCATGGTATCGGATGAGGATCGGCGCCACCTTCGGCATGCGATTCGGCTTCGTCGAGCCGCACCTGTCATTGGCATTCGAATACGTGCATGCCTCGCTCGACGTGGGCCTGAACGCGGACAGTCGCGAGTCGCTCACGATGCTCGGACACGATTCCGGCACTTTCGAGAATCCGCATCAAGCCGCCTTCTTCGACGTGCTGCTCTCCCCCGGCATCGACTTTCACCTTGGAAGGCGCGATTCCGTCGGCGTCAGCGGGACGATGGCGCTCGGCAACAGCATCGATACGTTCGGCGCGATGCTGCTGTTCAGGCATCGATTCTGAGCCGGACCGACATGATGTCGGGCCGGTTTTTTATGTATGCCCAGGTTGACCGCGATCTCCGAACGCCCGAAAGCGGAGGAGGATTGACCTTCACACGCACTCTATGTACGGTATCTGCAAGCTCTTTGACTCAATCCGCAACAAGGCGTGAATGGCCATATTTTTGGCACCGCAACCGCTCCGAGGCATCCATGAAACCCATCGCCGGCATCGTATTCGCCGCCGCGCTCGCGTGCGCCAAAACGGCACGTGCCGACGATACGTCGGTACCCTCAGCGCATTTGGAGACTGGATTCGGAAC
>JAHFIW010000038.1:0-1706 GCA_023246195.1 bacterium | reverse complement strand
ATGCATCGCTCGCATTGCCATGGCAGCCGTCACTGGGCGGCCGCTTCTCGTATGACGTCATCAAGGCGTGGCGACTGCACTTCATTCTCGTCGGCGAGTTCGAATTTCCGCTCGGTGAAAATCGCGGACGAATCGACTCGTTCACGCCAAAGGGACAAATTGCCGACCAGCACATCGACCTCGAGACGTTGCGCAACCACGTGACTATCGACCATCGGTGGAACTCCTTTCAAGGAGCACTGCGCGTCAAGGGCGACTTCGGTTGGTGGCATCCGTACGTCGATGTCGGCTACATGTCGATCAGCGGCCGTCTGGCGGTCAACTTCGACAGCACCGCCATCTCCCTACTAAAAAACGCCAACATCTCTCCGGATCGGCAATACGACGCCAGTGGCAAGTCCCTGTTCTACATGATCGGATCGGAGTTCGACCTCGGCAAAGGCTTTTCGATCCGCCTCAACGGAACCGTTCTTCCTTCGGCCAACAGCGCTTTTTATGCCGGAGAAGTCTACTTCGTCTTTCCGCTCAACCTGCACCTCTGACACGTCGGCTCCCCATGAGGAGCCGCTTTTTTATCACCCGACCCTCCTCGCCCCGTTGCCGGGTTGACTTCGCCACAACAACCGCTAACGTGACCGCATGACGCTCTTTTAACCCCCACCGTACAAAAAGGAGGCGTCGTGAAACACCTGACCCTCGCCATAGTTCTTTCTGCGGTGGCCGTCTCGTTGACGACAGAAGCAGAAGCGCAGACGACTGCAAAAGATCCGCCCGCGAAAGACGGCGAAACGGCGCAATGGCAAACGTTCATTCGCCGTACGTCGCCATGCCTCATTCCGACGGTTCGGCTGACGAGCGAACAGCCCGACGCTCCCGCTCCGCTGCCGATGCTCGTGCCGACGCGTCCGCGCGACGACGAGCCGCCATTGCGGATGATGTCGGGGTCGTTCAGCCTCTACTCCGCACTGTCTGCCAACGGCAATTTTCTGCACGGGGAACTGACGCTGCCGGCGCTCAACTTCGCGCTCGGCATGACGCTCGTCTCCAAGACGTTCGGCAACTTCGTCAGCATGGAAAAAGACTGGCGCACGTCGCAGGGATTGCTGCGACTGCACGCGGACATCGGCAAGGTGCATCCGTTCGTGGAGGGAAGCTTTCTGAGCATCGACCCGCGAATCATCGCCGCCATCCTGCCGGACCTTGACCCGTCCGCGCCGATCCGTGAGGACCGCCGCCAAGCCGAGCTTCTTTCCGCCACGGCGACAAGATCGCCCTACTGGTTCGGCGGACTGACATTCGATCTGGGCAGGGGCTTTACCGTCAGCATTGGCGGTACCGCACTCCTCATCGACGGGCCATTCTACGCAGGAGCAATCATCTTTTCCATTCCGCTCGGCCCCAAACGCTGACGTCGTCCTGGTGACGGCGTTTTTTATTATTAGAGTCGGGAACAAAAAAGCCCCGACAAAAGTCGGGGCCGGTCAGTCCGCGATAAGCACGGCCCAGCGGCCGGGCACGGCGACCAACTCGCCGAGCGGAAGCGCATGCGGAAAAAGACGGATGAGCGGAACAAGCCGGGAGGCGTCGGAGTCAGCGCCGACGGCGGCTGCCGAGAGGAAGGCGCGGACGGTCGCATTGAGACCGTAGAGGACATCCAGCCACGGTTTGCCGACGAACGCGTCCGGAAGATCTTCCCAGACATCGTC
>JAHFIW010000012.1 GCA_023246195.1 bacterium | reverse complement strand
GGAACTGCTTCATCGGCAGGACGCATCGCCGGTACCCACGGCATCGTTGCTCCCCGCAGGCGGCAATCAGCGCATCATCGTGACGGCACCGGGAGCCGGGCGTGCGCCAGACGTGCACTTGTTCACCGAGGACGGCACGTTCATCCGCTCGTTTCCTGCCTTCTCCGACCCCTTTAAGGGCGGCGTTTCGTTGGCGATGGCCAACTTTGGCGGCATTGCCGGCCAGACCATCGTTGCGGGCGAATTGGCCGGCGGCACTCCGCAAGTGCGCACGTTCGACATCAACAGCCGGCCGCTGAGCTCGTTCATGGCGTACGATGAGGCTTTTCATGGCGGCGTGAACGTGGCTGCCGGCGACGTGAACGGTGACGGCAAGGACGAGATTGTCACCGGTGCCGGTCCCGGCGGCGGTCCGCAGGTGCGCGTGTTCACCTCCACCGGACTTCCCGTCGGCGGATTCTTCGCTTTCGACCAGTCGTCGCGGAACGGCGTCAACGTCGCCGTCGCCGACCTCAAGGGTGACGGCAAGAACGAGATTGTCACCTGGCAGCCTGGCGGTTCCGTGGTGCGGATCTACGGCGGCAGGGGCGACCTGCTGACCAGCATCGTCATGCCCTCCAGGATTTCCGGCATCACTTTTGCGGATGCCGACGGCGGGAGCGACCTCGTCGTCCAGTTCGCCGGAACACGGGCGGCGATGGCGGCTTACGCCGCGGACGGAAAACGCATCGGCGAATTCGATTCTGAGGGGAAGCTTTTGCCCGTGACCGGCGGGCAGCACGCGGCTTTGCGCGGGTTGCTGCTGGGGAGCGCCTTCAAGGCGTCGCCGGTCGTTTCCCTTTCCGGAGTGCGCGACACCCTTCTGCGTTTTTACGCGTACGAGCCGTCGTTCCGCGGAGGCGTGAGCGTCGTCGTCACTCACTAGCGCCGCACGCATGTTCGTCTCCCTCCGCAAGTACCACGACCACCTTCGAAGCGTCGTCACCGGGCAGTTTTTGCGTTTCGCCGTGGTCGGCGCCTCGAATACCGCGCTCGATTTCCTCGCGTACCTCGCGCTGACACGCGGCTTGCCGTGGTGGCACGCGCATCTCGTCGCCGCCGCCACCGCCTCGTTCTGCCTGGCCGCCGCATCCAGCTTCCTGCTCAACAATTTTTGGACGTTCGGTCATGATGCCGCCGGCTGGCATAGGCGCGCCCCCAAGTTCTTTGCCGTCGCCGTCGGAGGCCTGGCTTGGAACGCCGCCATCCTGCAGATGCTGATCGCTGCCGGAATGCACGACATTTTGGCTAAGTTGCTGGCCACCGCAGTGGTCATGATCTGGAACTTCACGCTGCAGAAGACATGGACATTCCGGTCATAGGTGGCAGATTACCGACCAATCGAGGTATACTTTCCGCATTCCCACTACGGATTCCCCCTTATGAGCAACATGTCGATATTCGGAAAACGCAACGTCCTGGTGACCGGCGGTGCCGGCTTCATCGGCGCGTTCCTGTGCGAGCGTCTCCTCAAGGAGGATTGCCGCGTGATCTGCATGGACAACTTCTCCACCTCTCATCCGGAGAACATCGTCCACCTTCTCAAGAACTCCGATTTTGAGTTCATCCGCCACGACGTCAACGAGCCATTCGACCTGGAAACGTATCCCGAGCTGCAGCTGTTCAACCTGAAGCTGCAGGGCATCCAGGAAATCTATCACTTGGCCTGCCCGCGCACCGGCCGCCGCTTCGACCAGTTTCAGCTGCAGACGCTGCTCACCAATTCCGTCGGCCTGCACAACGTCCTGGAGGTCGCCGTAAAGTGGAAGTCGAAATTCTTCTTGGCGTCGAGCGCCGTGGTGTACGGACCGCGCCCTGCCGACGGCCACCTGCTCAAGGAAGGGGAGTACGGCACCTTCGGTCACCTCGAACCGAACAGCTGCTACGACCAGGGCAAGCAGTGGGCCGAGACGATGGTCGACACGTACCGCCAAGTCTACGGCATCGACGTGCGCATCGGTCGCATCTTCCGCACGTACGGTCCGCGCATGCCGCTCGATGACGGCCACCTCATCCCGGACTTCATCCAGAATTCCATCGACGACAAGGACATCGTCATCTTCAGCCCCGACCTGCGCAGTTCGTTCCTGTACGTCACTGACTGCGTCGATGCCGTGATGCTGATGATGCAGACCGTCAAGGATCCCGGTCCGGTGAACATCGGCAGCGACTACGACATCCGCATCGCCGACGTGGCGAAGCGCATCGTCGACTTGACCGGTTCGTCCTCTCACATCCTCAACGACCAGCCGCCGTACTACATGGCGCAGCACGGCCTTCCGAATCTCACCAAGGTCCGTGAGGAGCTCGGCTGGATGCCGGTGGTCACCTTCGAGCAGGGGCTCAAGCGGACCATCGAGTACACCGTGGCCAACCGCGGTTTGATCAAAGACCTGTAATAGCCAAAAATGCCCCATTATTGGGGCATTTTTGCGTTAATTCGGCGTCTTCCCTATACTAAAGCGGTACCTATGCCTCAAAAACCGATTTTCGAAAAACCGAACGTCCTGGTGACCGGCGGCGCGGGCTTCATCGGCTCGTTCCTCTGCGAAAAGCTGCTCAACGACTGTCGCGTCGTCTGCATCGATAATTTCGTCACGTCGCAGGAAAACAACATCGATCACCTGCTCAAGAACCAGGACTTCGAGTTCATCAGGGCCGACATCAACGAACCGATCGACTTTGACAAGTATCCCGAACTCGAGCGCTTCCAGCTGAAGTTCCAGGGCTTTCAGGAAGTGTATCATCTTGCCTGTCCCACCTCGGCAAAGAATTTCGACGAGCTCCGCTACCAGACGCTGTTGTCCAACTCCGTCGGCATGCGTAACGTGCTCGAGCTCGCCGTGGCCAACAAGGCTAAGTTCTTCTTCGCGTCATCGAGCGTCATCTACGGAACGCGTCCTGCGGACGGCCATCTTTTCAAGGAAGAGGAGTACGGCACCTTTGACCATCTTACGCCGCGCAGCTGCTACGACGAAGGAAAACGCTGGGCGGAAACCATGGCGTACACCTACAGTCAGGTTCACGGCATCGACGTGCGCATCGGGCGCATCTTCCGCACGTACGGTCCGCGCATGCTGCTCAACGACGGTCAGATGCTTCCCGACTTCATGATCAACGCGCTCGACGGCAAGGATCTCGTCATTTACGGTGACGAGAGCTTCCGCACGTCGCTCATCTACGTCTCCGACGTGGTCGATGCCATCGTCAGGCTGATGCGCATGCCGAAGGATCCCGGTCCGGTGAACATCGGCAGCGACTACGACATCCGCATCGCCGACGTGGCCAAGAAGATCGCCGAACTGACCGGATCTTCGTCAAAGATCGGCTTCGAGGCGCCTCTGCTGTTCATGTCGCAGCTCGGTTTGCCCGACCTTACCCGCGCAAAGGACCAGCTTGGGTGGCTGCCGCTCGTCTCGCTCGAGGCCGGCCTCAAGCACTCCATCGAATACACCATCGCCCATCGCGGCCTGTTGCGCCCGTCGTTGGGGAAGTAAGGCTCGTATGAAGATTTTTGCCGTCATCCCCAACTACAACGAACGCGGAAGAATAGGCGCGGTGGTCCGCGACCTGCTTCCGCGCGTACATCGCGTCGTCGTGGTAGATGACGGCTCTTCGGACGGGTCAGCTGAGGAGGCGCGCGCGGCCGGCGCCGACGTGGTGGTGCATGTGCTTAACCGCGGACAGGGCGCGGCGCTCAAGACCGGCACGGTCCTTGCCGTCGCCGAGGGTGCCGACGTCGTCGTGCACTTCGATGCCGACGGCCAGCACGATCCCGAGGCGATCCCGACATTGACGACGCCGATCCTCGAAGGCCGGGCTGACGTCGTTTTCGGTTCGCGCTTCCTCGGCGTGACCAGCGTGGGCATGCCGTTCTCCCGCCGCCTGCTTCTTGCCGCGGCGCGTCAGTTTTCCGGCGTCGTGCTGGGCATTCCGCGCACCGTCACCGATCCGCAGAGCGGCATGCGTGCCATGACCGCGGCCGCTGCCGAAGAGATCGATTTTGCGCAGGATCGCATGGCGCACTGCTCGGAGATTCTCCGTAATGCCTACGCCTCGGAACTGCGCTGCGTCGAAGTCCCCGTGCAGGTGCGCTACACCGCAGAGACCCTGGCAAAAGGGCAGAAAGCCTCCGACGCCTTCAAGATCGTCTGGCAGCTGCTGCTCGGGGCGTTTCAACGTTAACCGCTTACCGTGATGCTGATTCAGGTCATCCTCGTTGCCATCTTCGCGGTCGCTCTCGCGCTCACCTGGAAGCGCGCGAGCCAGGGCACGGTGCCGAGGCGCGACGCCTTTTTGTGGAGCTCCTTGTGGATCGGCGCCGCCGTCCTCGTGCTCCGTCCCGAGGTCGCGACGCTGTTCGCCGGCATGCTCGGCGTGGGCCGCGGCGTCGATGCGGTCATCTACCTTTCCGTCATCGCGCTGTTCGCGTTAGTGTTTCGGCTTTTTCTGCGGCTCGAAAAGATGGAGCGCGACATTTCCTCGTTGGTCCGCACGGTGAGCATCGCCCAGCGGACGGAAGGACGCGCGCAGGAGAAGAAGTAGGACGTGCTCGGAGCGTGTCGTTACGACTCCGTTCCTTCCCGATACACACCGCTTATGTCCGAGCAGCTCACAAAAGTCGCCATTATCATCGTCACTTATAACTCGGCGCGATTCATTCCGGATTGCTTCGAGAGCCTTTCGCGACTTGATCGGACCGGACTCGACGTCGACATCATCGTGATCGAAAACGCCTCCACCGACGCGACGGTGCAGATGATGCAGGCGTACCCGTTTGCCGAACTGCACCTGTCGCCGAAGAATCTCGGGTTTGCGGGCGGCAACAATCTCGGCATTCGCATGGCAATGGAACGCGGGGCGGAGTTCGTCTATCTTTTGAATCATGATACGGAAATAACGCCGAACTTTTTGATCGAGGCGGTAGCGGCAGCGAAGCACGACGCGCGAATCGGTTCCGTGCAGTCGCTGCTGCTGCTCTCTCCGGACAAGGCGTCGGTGAACAGCACGGGCAACGCGGTTCATTTTCTCGGTTTCGGATATTGTTCGGACTATCGCCGTAAGGCAGAAGACGTGCGCAGGGAGCTGGTCGGGAAGACTCGCGAAATCGCCTATGGCTCCGGTGCCGGCGTGCTGTTTCGTTGCGCGCTGCTGAAGAAGATCGGACTGCTCGATGAAGAGCTGTTCATGTATCACGAGGACCTGGATCTGGGATGGCGCATCAGGCTTGCCGGTCATAGGAACGTGCTTGCCCCGGAGTCGGTCGTGTACCACAAGTATGAGTTCTCGCGCAGCATCTCCAAGTACTATTTCATGGAGCGCAATCGCTACTTCGTGTTCCTGAAGAATTTGCGCGTGCGGTCGCTGGCGGTGCTGGCGCCGTTCCTGCTGGTTTCGGAGGCGGGGTTGCTGCTCTCGGCGGTCCGCTCGGGATGGTGGAAGGAGAAGCTGCGCTCGTATGCGTACTTCTTCCACGCCTCGACATGGCGCCTGTTGGCCCGTGAGCGACGCGAGGTTGCCAGATTGCGTACGGTCGGGGACCGCAAGATCGTGAGTCTGTGGCGCTCGACTATCAGCTATCAGGAGGTCGCCGGACCTTTTACGCGGTACGTCGCCAATCCGCTGATGACGCTCACATGGTCGGTCATCAGGAATCTCATCGTCTGAACATGGGCAAGCGCATCGCCATCGTCACTCCCGCGTTTCCGCCGTATCGCGGCGGCATGGGCACCGTTGCGGCACAGGACGCGGCCGCGTTGGCCGCGCTCGGCTTTGAGGTGCACGTGTTCGCGCTGACGGGGGATGGCGCTGCGCCGGAAGGCGCGCCGCTTCCTTACGTCGTGCATCGACTGAAGCCGTGGATGCGGATCGGTCATGGCGCGTTCGTTCCGTCGGTCGGCGGGCTGTTACGCGACTATGACCTGACGATTTTGCAGTATCCGTTTTTTGGCGGCGCGGAACCGCTGTGGCTCTCAAAGAAGTCGGGAGCGAAGGGGAAATTCGCGATCGTCTATCACATGGACGTGGAAGGTTCGGGGGCGCTCAAGCCGTTCATCGCCGCGCATGCGCGCCTGATGATGCCCCGCATCATCCGTTCGGCTGACGCGGTCATCGCCACCACCAAGGACTACTGCCTGCACGGCGCGGTCGGTCCGCTCATGAAGGAACGGCCCGCGCGTTTTTGCGAGCTGCCGCCTTCGGTCGACGTGTCGCGCTTCAGGCCGGCACCGAAGTCCGAAGCCCTGCTGCGTCAGTACGGCATCGCGCCCGGCACCAAAGTAATCACCTTCGTCGGCGGGCTCGATACGCCGCACTACTTTAAGGGCGTACCGTCGCTGCTTTCGGCCTTGGCCGATCCGGCCTTGGCCGGAGTGCACGCGGTCATCGTCGGCGACGGCAATCTTCGCGCTTCCTTCGAGGAACGGGCGCGGTCGTTGGGCGTGAGGGATCGCGTCACCTTCGCCGGCAACGTTTCCGACTCGGAGCTTCCCGATCATCATCGCCTGGGTGACGTCTTCGCGTTCCCTTCCGCTGATCGTTCCGAGGCGTTTGGCATCGCCGCTTTGGAAGCCGCCGCCTGCGGCATCCCCGTGGTTGCCAGCGATCTGCCCGGCGTGCGCACGGTGGTGCGAGAGGGAATCACCGGCAGGCTGACGACGGCCGGTTCCGTTCCGATGCTCGTTGCCGCGCTTTCCGGCATTCTCGCCAGCGAGGAGCTGCGTAAGACGCTTGGTGCGGCGGGCTGTGCCATGGCCGCGGCGGAATACTCGTTGGCACGGCGCCCTGAACGGTGGCGCAAGATTTTGACTGACCACGCACTGGCATGAAGATCCTTTTCGTTTCCAATTTGTACGGGAAGAATGCGCGAGGCGGGGCAGAGCGTATCGTGGAAGCGGAGGCTCTCGCCTTGGCTGCTTCGGGGCATGACGTCGTAGTGGTGCACGGAACCCGTAAGGCCGACGGGGTCGACGGGCGAGGAACCGGTGCACATCCTCGCGTCGTTCGCTATGTTCCGCCCAATCTTTATTTCTATTCTGACGATCATGCGCATCGCGTTTTTACGCGGCTGCTTTGGCATCTTATCGACATCTTTAACGGGGCCAGCGCCCGTATTTTTGCGGGGATTCTTGAAACGGAACGGCCCGATGCGGTGCATACGCACAACCTGATGGGGCTCGGGTTCATGATACCGTCGGCCATCCGCCGCTCGGCGCGTCGGCGCGTGCAGACGGGCGCCGCTCGTCTGTTGCGTCACGTGCACACGGTGCATGACGTGCAGTTGCTGCATCCTTCCGGGCTGTTGCCGCACATTACCGGAGGAATCCGGCGCGGAGATTTTTCGTCGGCCAAGGCGGCGCAGTCCGTCTACGTCCGCATCATGCGCACGCTGATGGGTTCGCCTGACACGGTCATCTTTCCCTCGGCATTCCTGCGCTCGCTTCATGACCGTCATGGTTTTTTCCGCAGCTCTCGCAAGGTCGTCATTACCAATCCCGCACCGACGCCGAGCGACAAGCCGAGAGCCGCAGGTACGTCACCGCGCTTTTTGTTCGTCGGCCAAATCGAAAAGCACAAAGGCGTCTACGTTCTCGCTGAAGCTTGGGAAAAAGCCAACCTGAACGCGACGCACGGCGCCACGCTTGAGTTCGTCGGTACCGGCGTCGAGGAACGCTCGCTGCGAGAAAGGTGCGCCGACATCCACGGCGTGTCATTCTCGGGCAAACTCGTCGGAGCGGCGCTCACTGCCGCATACGACCGCGCATCATTTTTGGCGGTGCCGTCCACGGTCATCGAGAATCAGCCCACCGTCATCCTGGAATCCTTCAGCCGAGGAACGCCCGTCGTCGCGGCAATTTCCGGAGGCATCCCCGAACTGGTTCACGAAGGCGAAACCGGATTTTTGTTTGAGGCCGGCAACGTCGAAGCCTGTGCCGAAGCGCTCAGGCGAGCGGCGTTCAGCAAAGACTGGTCAGCCCTTTCGCGCGCTGCACGCGACTGGGCATCCGCGCATACGATGCACGCGCACCTAAAAGCGCTCAACGACATCTACGCGGCCGCATAGCGCGCGTGGGGTGAGCCCCTGACGGCCCCGTCCGATACGCGCTACCGCAAGTCTCACTTCGTCCTCACGTACTTGAACACGTAATCCTCGTCGCTGACGCTCCACGAAGCGTCGGCGTTTCTTTTTGCCGTCAAAATGATTTCCTGCGCGTGCCACCAGTAGTAAGAGACCACGTAGTAGGCCGTGTGTACTCCAGCCAAGTCCATCGCTTTTCGCACCGCTTCACGTCGGCCCAGCGCCGCGTTAGTGTCGAGGAATATCTGATAGAGCGGGTCGCCGGTGGGAATCGGATAGTAGAAGATCGGCGACGGGTGCGCCGCATCCTTCGAGGCGAAGTACTTCGGGAATCCGAACTCCCTGACCGCGGCAGCCGACACGGACTGATTGGCCAGTACCACGTAGGGCGTGCCGGCGGCGTCCTTTTCGATGCTGCGCACGGCACTGATGTCGGAACTGTCGGTGGACCATCCTCGGCTGTTTTCGTATTTGTCTCGGCGCGGATAGGCGAGGTAGGCCGAGCTGGTGAGCAACGCGGCAAGCAGCAGCGCGATGACCACCCGTACGGAAGGCACGTGCTTGCCCGCGCGTGAGAATATCGCGGCGACGGCGGTCACGGCCATCGGGGCGAGGACGAACAGCGTCAGTTCCCAGAGGCGATCGGCATAGTTGGAGCGTTCGTAGGCGATCAGGAAGGGGAATTGCACTACCGATTTGAGCAGGACGTAGTTGGAAGCCAGCACTAGGCCGCTCACCAGGTAGACGAAGCCCGTCTTGGTCTTTTTGCGCGCCACGAAGACGCCGAGCAGCGCCAGCAGGACGATGACGGTGTCACGCCAGGCCTTCCATGAATAGACGAAGTCGTAAATTGCCGAGAACTGTCGCGTGATGACCGGGGCCGCTTGCAGCGTTTCGATCAGGGCGGTCGGCGAACGCAACGTGTCGGCATCCAGGGTGACGCCCGCGCCGGAGTGCAGGGAGTTGAGCATGAAGGTGGCGGGGAGCGCGACTGCGCCGACCAAAGCCACGATCATCACGGCTACAGCCAAGGCGACCTTATGCAAGGTCCTTCGCCGTTCGTACGAAGACAGCAGCGCCACCAGCGCGGCAAAAATCAGCAACGGAATGCCGGCAATGGGATGAATCGAGGCGGCCGCGGCGGCGAACAGGAACAGCACGGAGCGGGGGAACGCGCCTTTGGTGACGGCAGGCAGCGCCAGGAAGGCGGTCATCAGGAAGACGACGTTGGCGACGCCTTGCGGCGTGGTGACGGCGAACGAATCCAGCGGCAGCAGCAAAATTGAGAGCGCTGCGGCGGCCGAGGCGGACGGCGGAAAAGAGAAGGCCTTGCGCAGTCCCCAGTAGGCGCAGGGAATCAGCAGGCTGAAGGCCGCGGGAACGAGCCATGCGTCGATGGCGTTCACGCTGCCGCCGAGCAGCTTGGCGATGATGGTGACGAGCGCGTATTGGCCGAGGTAGTACGGCGGCTTGGGCGAAATGAACCCGTCGCGGAAAATGGTGGCCTCCGTAGCCCGATGGATGAACGGGTCAAAGCCGAATCCCACCGAGTAGACCGTCGTGGCGACGCTGGCGGCGAGCAGTGCCAGTCCGGCGGCCGCCAGCAGCGACGTCTTCGGCGCAAGTCCGCCGGCAGAAGCGGCCAACGTCGCTGCCGCCGCGAAGAAGAAGGTGATGAAGAACATCCTCGGCACCACGTCCCAGGGAGAACGGATGGAAGTGCCGGTAGCCGCGCCCGCGAGCATGAAGAAGCCGTATGCGATGAGGGCGATGGCGATCCCTGCCAGCAGCGTTCCCGTCACGGCGCGGACGATCAGCCAGACTTTTTTGGTCGGGGCAGGGGCAGTGTCCGACGGGGTAACTGACGGCGTGGCATTAAAGATTTTTTTCCGCCGTTGCGCGGTCCGGGCGCAGCAGAGGCCGGCAACGAAGGCGTCCACCAGCAGCACCAGTGCCACGGAGGCGGTGTCCAGCCTGTGCAGGTAGTACACGGCGCTGCCCACGGCCATCGTCAGCGCCAAGACGGAAAGCGTGCCCAAAAAGGTCCTCCAGAACTGCGGCTCGTCGGCAAACAGGCCTTTGCCGGCAATGAAACCGGTGCCCAAGAAGAACACCAACGCTATCGCGGCGCGCACGCCAAAACTCCACGGCAGAAGCAGCGAACTCACGGCTGCCGCTGTGATTACGAGGGAAAAGGCGGTATGCTGTAGGTGTAGACGCGTTGACATCGTCGGTAAGTGTAGCACAAACGTATGAATGGAGACCGTTGGAACGCCAATATCGTCCTGCATCCGACCGACCGCCTGTTCCGGGCGGTACTTGCGCCGCTTTTTCCAAAGTGGGTGCATCCGAACCACCTCACGGTCCTTCGTCTTTTGCTGATTCCCGCGGTCTTGTATTATCTGGCAATCGAGCGCTACGGCATCGGCGTGTCGTTGTTCCTGGCAGTCTCGCTGACCGATTGGTTTGACGGAGCTCTGGCGCGCACTCGCGGGCAGATCACGGAGTGGGGCATCGTCTACGACCCGGTGGTCGATAAGCTGCTCATCGGTTCGGTGCTGTTCGTCGTCGTGCTCAATCATGTCAATTTCGAACTCGGCATGGCGCTCTTGGGCGTCGAGGCCTTTATGATCGCCGCAGGCTGGTACCGACGGCTGCAGGGCAAGATCGAACCTGCCAACGTCTGGGGCAAGATCAAGATGGTGTCTGAAGTCGTCGGTGTCATGCTGCTGCTCATCGCCCTGTGGTCGAAGGTCGACTTGTTCGTCAATCTTTCCACGGGAACGCTTTCGCTCGCGTTGATCTTCGCCATCATCAGCATTTTTTCACGAATGTTCTGACGTTGCCATGAAAACACTTTCCCGTTTCCTGATCCCTGTCGGCGCGTTGCTGCTGTGTATGAGCTTCATCGCCGTCTACTCGTTCCTGCCGGCGACCGTGCCGGCAAAATACAGTTCGCCCGACGAGGCTTCCAACTTCTTCTTCAGCAAGCTGTACGCCGATTCCTCGCGGCTGTGGGCGTTCGACGACATGAGCATTCCCACGGGCGGGCTGCTGCATCCGCGCAGCGTCCGCGTCGTCGATGCCTTCCTGGTGCCCGGAGGATTTTTGGGGCTGCCCGTGTTTTTCGGCGGCATCGGCCAAGTGATCGGTACGGCGGCAATCCCTTTTCTTACCCCGATTTTCGGCGTACTGGCGGCGCTCGCCTGGGGTGCGCTGATGACCGTCAAATTTGGCAGGCGCATGGGATTGGTGGCCGGCGCGCTGCTGCTGGTGCAGCCGGCTTGGTGGTACGAAGCTTCGCGCACGATGCAGCCGAACGTGCTGTTCTGCAGCTTGGTGATTTTTTCCGCATATTTCTTTTTTGCCGCCCCGTTCAAGGCGATGGTCGAGAAGAGCGGCAGTGAAGGGCATCGGATCCTGCGCGCTGCGGATGCCGCCATCGCCGGCATCCTGATGGCCATGGCGCTGGCAACGCGCACGTCCGAGGCATACTGGCTGATCATCGGCATCGCCGTCGCCGCGCTCGCGTTTCCGCGCCGCACGCCATGGGGGAGGCTGATCGTCTTCGCGTCGATTGCCCTCGTCGGTTTTGCGCCGTTCCTCGCGCTGAACAGTTCGGTCTACGGCAGCCCGCTGGCCACCGGCTACGGCGCGGGCGTTTCGGTGATCTCTGCGGGCACGGCCACGCACGGTCAGGGGAACGCGCTGCTCGGTCCGCTTCGTCCGTATCTTTTCCCGCTGGGCTTCGCTCCGCGCGTCGCGCTCGGCAATGCGTGGACCTACGGCATCGCCTTTTTCTGGTGGTGGTCGCTGCTGGCCGTCGGGGGAATCGCGGCGTACGTCATCGCGCGCAAAAAGCGATCCGAAACCGACCGTGCTGACGTGAAGACCTTCGCGCTTGCGACCGCCGCCGTGACTGTCTGGCTGCTGTTCTTCTACGGCAGTTATGTCGTGCAGGACAATCCGGACCCGAACGCCGTGACCATCGGCTCGTCGTATCTGCGGTACTGGCTTCCCGTGGCGGTATTCTCGACCGTTCCCGTCGCATGGCTGCTCGTCACCTTCGGCGGGAGGTTGGCAGAAAAGTGGCGTAACGCGGCCATGGCGGCTGCTGTCGTGCTGATCGGTACGGCGTCGGGATACATGGTATTCTTCTCGCATGGCGAAGGATTGCTGTCCGTGCGCGACTCCATCAAGACCAACGTCAACATCGCCGAAGACGTCATCAGCATCACTCCGCAAAAGGCGATTATCGTGACGGACTTCGATGACAAGTACCTGTTCCCCGAGCGTCACGTCATCGTGCCGCTCCGTTCCGAGGTCACCTACGGCTCGCTGCACAGGCTGGCGTTGCACGCGGACGGCCTGTTTTACCTGGGACTGACGTTGCCCGACAAGGACTTTGCCTATTTGCGCGACGTGAAGTTGGCCCCGCAGATGCTCGTGCCGGTGGCGGTGAAGGCCTACGGCGAACAGACCCTTTACGAGTTCAGGCGAACCGACCTCACGCCAAAATAATCATGCAAGCTCCACGCATCGGCAAATTCGCCACGCGCGTCGTCGCCGTCTTCGGACTGGCGGTTGCGCTGGCGTTCTTGTTTTCGCGCGCATTCATTCCCAGCGGACGCCTGACGCTCACCGATGACTTCGTGAATCCGGTGCCGTATTTGTCGGAGGCGAAGCCTACCGAGCGCCTGGGACAAGCGACCGTCGCGTCCGACGGCACTCCTCGCACCCCGCTTCTCGGCAGCCCGCTGTTCGTGGACCTCACGCCGCCGCCGGGATTCGACACGGCCACGGTAACGCTGTCGTATCAGAACGTCGGACACCCGATGGTGGAGATCGGCGCGCTGGCCTCGTCCATCGACGGCCAGTTTCAGATGCAGCCCGTCGAGAATCGCGTCATCGATTCGCTGCCGTGGAAGCGCGTCACCAGCGGCTCGCTCACGCTGTACGAACGTCACGACCGCTACGCGTCGGTCGATGAGTTCTTTCGCGATCCGCCGCCGCGTTCCGTGCTGGCCACGTATCGCGCCGATGCCGGCGTCCCGTACCGTCTTGACGGCTACGCGTCCTCCGACGTCAGCCGCGAAATCAACGTGTCGCTGCGCGGTCATGTGCGCATGCTCACCTACGTGAAGGACGAGCCGTTGGCGTTCACTTTGACCGTGCAGGACATGAACCGCACGCTCGGCGCGGACCCGGTGACCGTGTCGGTATACGAAGGCGACGCCAAGGAGCCGATTGCACGCACGATCCTTCCCGATGACGGCAATACCGGCGACGACCAGCACTCATCGAAGCTTCGCGAGATTCCCGTCACCGTCAACGCGCCGCGGGAAGGTTTTTACAAGATCGAGTTCACTGCCAGTGCCGACGTCTTCATCCGCAAGATCGCCACCAAGCAGCAAAAGTTGGTGTTCGAGGACGATCTGTACGTCGGTGACTCCGTGGGTTTCAGCGACAAGGTCGACCCGCTCACCGTCTACACCGACGGCGGACGTCTCGCCGCGCGTACTCCGCACGCGGAGGCGGTGCAGACGATGACCGTCGGCGGCAGCCCGCTCAAGATTGACCAGCCGAACGTCCGTTATGACCAGGCGCTTCACGGCGGAGGAGGCCTCACCGCCATCACGACCCCCAAACGTGACGTGCTGCTGCAGACCGTCGGCCTGTTCGCGCTCTCGCCAAACGACTATTTTGACCCGCTGCCATACTCGATGCAGTGGTACACCGCTTCTGCCGATCTGGACGCGCTCGGCATTGATTACGTGCTGTCGTCATACGAACCGCCGAGCGTTGACGGCGGACTCATCACCGGCAAAGCCACCTTTGACCTGCGCAAACTCGCCAAGACGGAAGAGGGCGCCTACCGGCTGGTAATCGAGGCTCCGGGCATTGAGGAAACGCGTTACTCGTTGCTGCTTGCGTCGTTGGCAGTATCGTTGCAGCGCGCTCCGTTGACGCTGACGACCGCGGTCCCCGGAATATTCGACGCGTTCAGGCCAGAACCCATGCGATCGGCGGAGATCATGACTGACGGACGGACGTATGGTGAGGCGCCGGAATAGTGGTAAAGTGAAAAAGCCTTATGAAAATCGCCGTTGGTAAAACCTTGACGGCAATGATCGCCGACGCCGGAACGGTCGTGCTTTCGTGCGTGGCGTTGTTCGCGCTGGTCGTCGGCATATTGGAGTTTTTTAAGCCGGGCATCGCCGCGAGCGCCGTTGCCCCGCAGGTGATCGCCCTGGTCGCGGCGGCGAGCCTCGCGGCCGCACTCCTTTCCGATGAGCCGACCAAACGTTCGCCGCTGGGTCGGGCGGGGTACTTTTTGGCCGCCGTCGCGGTCACGGGGTTTGCATTTTGGGCCTCTTGGTATTACTTTAGCTCCATTCCCGAGGTGCGGGGCTGGCTTACGGCGGCCATTGGGATTACCGTCGGAGTGCTGCTTTTTGCCTCAACAAAGCCAATTCCTGACGGTCTGTAACCGCATCGCCATATGCACGACTGCCTTTTCTGCAAAATCGCCAGTGGCGCAATCCCGTCGCATAAGGTCTATGAGGACGACAAGGTCTTCGCTTTTTTGGACATCGCGCCGGTGAACGTCGGTCATACCCTGGTAATTCCCAAGCAGCATTTTGACAGCTGCGATGAAACCACCGACGAAGCCATGGCTGCCGCGATGGCCGCCGTCCGCAAGGTGGCGCGCGCCGCGATGGCCGCTACGGGTGCCGAAGGCTACAACGTCGGCATCAACTGCGGGGCCGTTGCGGGTCAGGTCGTCATGCACACGCACGTCCACATGATGCCCAGATTTCCCGATGACGGACTGCTGCATTGGGGCAAGCGCGCGGTGTCCGAATCCGAAATGCAAAAGACGGCCGCCGACATGGCCGAGCTGCTCAAGAACTGACTTCACCTATGAAGATCCTCGTCACCGGAGGCGCCGGGTTCATCGGCTCGGCCTTCATCCGCTACATGCTCAGGGAACACGACGACGTCCAGGTCGTGAATTTTGACGCGCTCACGTATGCGGGTAACTTGGACAACCTGATCGATGTCGCGCGCAATCCGCGTTACTCCTTCATCAAGGGTGACATTTGCGACGCGAATGCCGTGACTGCGTCGCTCAGGGGCGTGGACACGGTGGTGCACTTTGCCGCCGAGTCGCACAACGACCGCGGCGTGCTCGATCCGGGCATCTTCTTCCGCACCAACGTCATGGGCACGCAGACGTTGCTTGAGGCCTGCCGCAAGGCCGGCAACATCCGTTTTCACCACATCTCCACCGACGAAGTCTTCGGCGACCTCGGCCTCGACGAGCCGCGCTCTTGGACCGAACTTGAGCCGCGCAAGCCGCGCACTCCCTACAGCGCCTCCAAGGCCGCATCTGATCACGTGGTTGCCGCCTATGGCCACACCTTCGGGCTGCCGGTGACCATCAGCAACTGCTGCAACAACCTCGGTCCGTGCCAGTTCCCCGAAAAGCTCATTCCGCTGTTCGCCACCAACGCCCTGGAAGACAGGCCGTTGCCGCTCTTCAGGAGCAGCCAGAACCGCCGAGAGTGGATCCATGCTGACGATCATAGCGCCGCCGTCGACGCCATTTTGCAGAAGGGCAGGATCGGCGAGGCCTACAACATCGGCACCGGCGTAGAAAAGTCGGTCGAAGAAATCACCGATGCCATTCTTGCCACGTTGGGCAAACCGCACACGTTGAAGACCTACGTGCCCGACCGTCCCGGCCACGACCGTCGCTATGCCATCGACTCCGCCAAACTCCGAACTGAAACCGGCTGGGCTCCGAAGATCTCCTTCGAGGAAGGCATGCGCCAGACGGTGGAGTGGTACCGCGACAACCCGCAGTGGTGGATGCGCGTGAAGACGGGGGAGTATCAGAAGTACTACGACACTTATTACCGGCAGACTTTGGGAGCGACGGTGTAATGGGCACCTTAAGAACAGAATCGTCATGAAAATCATCGAAACCGGCATCCCGGGCCTCCTCGTGGTGGAGCCGAAAGTATTCAGCGACGAGCGTGGCTACTTCTTTGAGGCGCACAGCGCCCCGAAGCTGAAGGCGCTTGGCATCGAGCCGGGCGTGCTGCAGATCAACCAGAGCTTTTCCAAGGCGGGCGTTTTGCGCGGGCTGCATTTTCAGGCTCCGCCGAGCGACCAGACCAAGTTGGTACGCTGCGTCATCGGTCGCCTGTACGATGTCGCGGTGGACATCCGTCGAGGGTCTCCGACTTTTGGAAAATGGTTTGGCATCGAGCTGTCTGCCGAAAACAGACTGATGCTCTCCGTGCCGAGCGGGTTCGCTCACGGTTTCTATTCGCTTACGGATTGCGAGCTGATGTACCTGGTCGGCAAGAGCGGCTATGCCAAGGATGCCGAAGGGGGAGTGCGCTTCGACGATCCTGCGGTCAACATCAAGTGGCCCCTGGTCGCGAAGCTCGGCGCACCGCTCGTCAACGAGCGCGACCGCACCTTTCCGCTGCTGACATCGGATAATTCGCCGTTCGTTTACGAGGCGGCCTCCCTCTAAAGGCATTTCGAATGAAAGTTCTTATCTTCGGATCCCAGGGCAATCTCGGTTGCGACTTGGTCCGCGTCTTCACGGATGCCGGTCATGAGGTGATCGCCCATGACCGCGATACCCTCGATGTCACTGACGCCGGAGCCGTCCGCGCGGCCATTTCCGCTTCCGGTTGCGGAGTCGTGGTGAACGCGGTCGCCTGGAACGACGTCGATGGCGCGGAAGATGCCGCCAAACGTCCGTTGGCTTTCGCGTTGAACGCCGACGCTCCTGGCGTCATGGCTGAGGCTGCCAAGGCGGCAAACGCCTCCTTCGTGCATTACAGCTCAGACTACGTCTTTGAAGGCACCAGGCCGGAGGGCTATGTCGAATCCGATGAACCGCATCCTCTGTCGGCATACGGCGAAAGCAAGCTGGCGGGTGAGCGTGCGGTCATTGCCGCAGGCGGAAAGTCGTTCGTCGTTCGCACTTCGAAGCTGTACGGACGGCCGGGAACGTCGGTCGCAGCCAAGCCGAGCTTCGTCTCGGTGATGTGCACGCTCGCCAAGACTAAGCCGGAACTTTCCATCGTCGACGAAGAGGTCGGCATGCCGACGTATACCAAGGATCTCGCGGAAGCGACGGTCCGATTGGTGAGCGGCACGTACGCGTTTGGCACGTACCATCTGGTGAACGAAGGCCTTGGCGTGACCTGGTATGGATTCGCCGAGGAATTCTTCGGTCTTACCGGCGTCACCGTTCCCCGGAAGCCGGTGCCGATGTCGGCGTTTCCTCGTCCGGCAAAGCGACCCCTGTTCGCACCGCTTAAAAATACCAAGTTTCCGCCGTTGCGAAGTCGCATGGACGCACTTAAGGCGTTCTTCGCGGAAGAACAGGCCGAGTCAAGGTGAAATGGAAAACGAAGGCCGCGCACGTGCGCGGCTTTTTTGCTCATGTGCGGCAAAAGCCTTGACTTTTCGGGTATTTCTGCTACGTTTGAAGTCTTCTGACCGCAGGGGCAGGAAAGGAATATCCATGGAATCAGCAAAGAAGGCTCCCGCTGGCGCCGTACGGCAGCTGCAGGAAGATGATCTTTCGAAAAAACTCGTCGGCTGGAAACCGGCATCGACGGGGACGGGCGGCCTCGTCAACGAACGGGGATTGGCAATGCTGCGCGTGGTCGTGCAAAAAGTCGTGGATGGGGATCTCCGTGACGTCTATGACCAGCCGCTTTTCGTCGAAAACGCCGGCGCCATCGTCGCCTGCCAGGCGGGCGAGAAGATCGGGTTGGTCCAGAATTACCGCTTCACCGGCGAACGGCTCATGGATGCCGGCAAGGACTTCGTGCGGCGGCTCGACGCCGAACGTCGTTGGGACGAACTGCTGGCGACGCTCGGTCGCTGGGAATGGGAATTGCCGCGCGGCCTGTCGCAGCTCGAAGAGGAGACCGACCTCGAGAAGTTCGTCCTGGCGACTGCCAAGGCGGAAGCGCTCGAGGAGTCGGGCTTCGGCATCGCTGACGCTCGCGTCTGCGGCAGGCTCAATGCCAACACCACGCTTTTTGCCCACTCACAGTACGTGGTCAAGGGACGCGTGGTGTCACGTTGCGCGGCGCAGCCCGAAGAGCTCGAGATGGTCGGGCAGACTACCCTCTTCGACATGGCGCAGATTCGCGTCATGGTCGATACCGGAGTCATTCAGGACGGTCTTACTTTGGCAGGCCTGACGGTTGCCGGATTCAGGTTTTAGGGCACTTTTCGCCGCCGCACTTCACCGTGCGGCGGCTTTTTCTTTATCCACCGACCGTTGACAGTCGAGGTATTTTTTGGTACCGCCGTCTGGTATTCTTTAAGCGTTATGAAAGCCCTGATTACGGCCGGCGGACGCGCCACGCGGCTCCGTCCCATCACTTGGACCATCAACAAGCATCTTATCCCGCTTGCCAACAAGCCGATGCTTTTTTATGCCATCGAGAAGATCGCCGAAGCCGGCATCACCGAGATCGGCATCAATCTGAATCCGGGCGAAGAGGAAATCCAGAAGGCCTGCGGCGACGGTTCCCGCTGGAACGTGAAGATCACGTACATCGAGCAGACTGGCGGGCCGAAGGGCTTGGCGCACATCTTGAAAGTGGCGCAGCCGTTTCTCGGTGACGACTCGTTTTTGTTCTACTTGGGCGACAACATCATCTTGGGCAGCATCAGGAACTTCGTGCGGAAGTTCAGGGATGACAAGGTCAACGGCTTGTTGGCGCTGGCCAAGGTGAAGGATCCCAGCCGCTTCGGCGTGCCGGAACTGCGCGACGGAAAGATCGTGCGCGTCGAGGAGAAACCCAGCGTCCCGAAGAGCGAATACGCCGTCACCGGCATCTATTGCTACGACAGCAACGTCTTCAAGGCGGTGGATGCCATCGCGCCCTCGGCTCGCGGCGAGTACGAGATTTCTGACGTGCATACGTGGCTGATCGAACACGGTTATGCCATCGGTTATCAGGAAATTACCGGTTGGTGGAAGGACACCGGCAAGCCGGAAGACCTGCTCGAGGGCAATCAGCTGCTTCTCTCCGAGATGAAGTCCGAAGACATGACCGTTGAGGGCACGGTGGCGGAAGGCGCCACGCTGCACGGCAAGGTCAAGATCGGAAAGGGGACGGAGATCGGCGAGCGCGTGCTCATCCGCGGGCCCGTGGTCATCGGCGAGAACTGCGTGATTCGCAACAGCTACATAGGCCCGTACACGTCCATCGGCGACGGCGTGGAAATCTACAATACCGAGATCGAACATTCGGTGGTGTTCAATCAGGTAGACATCAACTGCTCCAAGCGCATCGTGGACAGCATGATCGGCGAGAACGCCTCGGTGCTGTCCGCGCACGAGACCCTGCCGATGGGCCACAAGCTGATCGTCGGCGACAACTCGATGGTTGAATTGTAAAAAAGGCCGCGACCGCCCTCTTGACGGGGGCGGTCTTGCGTTTTGGTGACCAACGGCTCTAAGATTATCGTGTTCTTTTTTTGGTTCCCACAGTTCTGACTGCGGGAGACGTCGGCGGAGGCATGCCATGGAATCAGGCTCGAAAGACGCTTCTTGGCTCATCATGATCGACTTGGACGACACGCTTTTTCCCAACGGGCACCTGTACGTGGAAGCGGCAATACAGAGCGCCTTGCGCATCACGCGGGCGCTCGGTCCGAAGACGCCTTATCCGAACGTGCTGTTTTCGTTTCAGCACGATCTGGACGTGGTCATGGTCAAGGAGTACGGCTACAGCGTCGCGCGATATGCCGAAAGTTGGACGCGGACGTATCGGCATTTCGCCGTCTCGGCGGGGATAAAGCCGGACGAGAACGTGGAGCTGGCCATTGTCTCAGCCGCTACGGGGTTCACCCGCGGGCCGTTCGTCCTGTTTGACGGCGTCATCGAGGCGCTTACGGCGCTGCGGCAGGACGGCCACGAACTTCGGCTCGTGACCGTCGGTGAAGACCGGTTGCAGAACGAAAAAATCGTCACGACCGGACTGGGGTCTCATTTTGACGGCGTGCACATCACGCAGATGCAGAAGCGGACGCAGATGCAGGCGCTGGCCGGGTCTCGTCGCGAACGCGTGATGATGGTCGGCGACTCCTTCCGCAGCGACATCGCTCCCGCCGTGGAGCTCGGGTATACCGCAGTGTACGTCCCCGGAGACACGTGGACGCACTCGTTGTCGGTACGCGTGCCCGAAGGAACCTATCATCGGATCGAGTCGGTTCGCGAGCTGCCCGAGCTGGTTCGGCATCTCGAGCGCATCGGTGCCATCAACGGAAAGATTCCGCAGTAAACGAAAACGACCGGCTTTGCGCCGATCGTATTTTTTTAGAGGTCTCGTTCGAAAATCCCGCGTTGGCTTCCGATCGCGCCGACGAACCGCATCAGCTTGGAGGCGCTGTCGATCGTGAACGGGCCTCCTTCGGAATAGCGCACTAAGTTGTACGTGTTGCGAATGTCGCGCGAGTCCAGCTCTACGAAGGAAATGCCGTTGGGCGTGGAGTAGATGATGCCGTCGCCTGCGGGGGACCAGGCGCACTGCATGATGTCGCTGCCGAGCCTGGTGACCAGTTCGCGCGAGCCGTCGCGCGGGTCGTAGAGGGAAATCTCGTAGGCGTTCCAGAGCAGCAGCCTGCCGCCTTTCGGTTCCCATTGCATGCCGGTGGCGTCGAGCGAATCGATGGCGGCGGTCGTTTCGTCTACCACGATCATCTGCCCCTTCTTTTCGTCGCTGATCAGCAGGTGGCCGGAGCCGCCCTGCATGAAGCGGTACTGCGATACGGGCAGGCTGAGCACGGTAACGGCTTCTCCCGCCGCCGTCAGCTTTTGCAGTACGGCGTGCTGTTCGTCGCCTGGAAGGGTCGCATCGATGAGGCGCAACGCGTACGTGGCGCCGCCGCTGCTGACGACGTCCAGCACGTTCTTGGAGAGAAGCAGCGGCGATGACGCTCCCGTCGTCGCGTTGACGGCATAGGCGCCGATGGCGCTGATGACGGCCACTCCGCCATCCGCAGTCCAGTGCGCCAGCAACTTGCCCTTGGAAAAGCGGTCGCTTACGGAAAGCGGAGGGAACGATCCGTCGGCGGAAAAGCGGACTATGCGGGTCGCTCCTGCCGAATCCGCAACGAGCAGCACGTATTTTGCGTCAGGCGACCATGAGACTTTTTCTGCGCTGAGGGAGTCCTTTGGAAATCGCGCCAGCAACAGCGGATCCTTGCCCGCGACCATCGCGCTGACCTCCTTCGATTCCCCGTTTTCGGCAACGAAGGCCGCCTCGGTCCCGTCGGAACTCCAGGCGGAAGCGGTGATGAGCTTTTCGACGTCATTGCGCGGAAGCGCGTTTTTGTAGAGTACGACGCCGGTGGCAAAAGTGGTCCGGCTGCTCTGCACTTCCAGCGTCTTATGCCATGACAGGTAGCCATCCTGTTCGATCGTCACGGAATAGTCCTCCGGCAGCAGCCGCGTGATCGCGGCGGGCGTGGTCTTTTTTTGAACGACGCCGTCAATGACCACGCGCGCGCCCTTGGGGACGGACTCCACTTGGATGATGCCCGTCTTTTGCACGCGCTGCCGTTTCCAATTGAAACTGTACCCGGCCGTCCAAAGCAGGACGGCGGGAACGGTCACGAGGAAGAGCGCGACGAAGGTGAAGGTGATGGTCGAACGGATGCGTTTGTCCATGTGGGTGCGAATATTGCCAAACCAGCCTTACAGGAATACCATGAGACTTCAAGGGGTATCCCCAACAGTATGCCACAATTTTCGCCCAAAAGCAGCACTGCGACTGCGGTAAAAATGCCGGAATCAAAACCGTCGCAGGCCTCAAAATTGGTCATTGTCGGAGGCAATGCGCTCGACGGGGACATCCGAGTCGGCGGTGCCAAGAACGCCGCTACGCCCATCATCGCGGCCACGCTGCTCATCAAAGAGCCTTGCGTGCTGAAGAACGTCCCGCGCCTTTCCGACGTCGAACGCATGCTCGATATCCTGCGTTCGCTCGGCGCTACCGTCGAATGGACGGGGGAACATGAACTGACCATCGACACCGCCAAGGCCGACGTCGGCTCGATCGACGCCAGGGCCGTGAAAAGCATGCGCTCCTCGATTCTCCTGATGGGGCCGCTGTTGGCGCGTTTTCGCGAAGTGGAAATTCCGGAACCCGGCGGATGCAATTTGGGCAATCGCCCCATCGACGACCACCTCAACGTGCTGCAGTCGTTGGGCGCGCACGTGGAGCATGTCGGCGCAAATTACCGCCTCACTACCACGGGACTCGTCGGCGGAGACGCGGAGCCGGTGTTCTCCGTGACCGGCACCGAGAATGCCATCATGGCCGCAGTGCTTGCCAGGGGACGCAGCACCATCCGCATCGCCGCTTCGGAACCGCACGTGCAGGACCTCTGCACGTTCCTGGTTTCTGCCGGCGCGCGCATCCGGGGAATCGGCACGCACGACCTTATCGTCGATGGCGTGGAGAAGCTGCATTCGGTGACGCATCGCATCATTCCGGACCAGATCGAAACCGCCACGTTCGCCGTCGTCGGCGCGCTCACCAAGGGCACGCTGCACATCGTCGGAGTCGAGCGCAGCCACTTGGACATGATTCTTCGTGTCATGGCTCGTGCGGGCGTGCGTTACGAGATGAAGGGCGACGTGCTGACCATGCTCAAGCCCGCATCCGCCCAGCTGACCGCATTCAAATTGCAGACGTTGCCGTATCCGGGATTCCCGACCGACGCGCAGGCGCCGTTCGGCCTGATGGCGACGCAGTGCAACGGTACCAGCATGATCCATGACCCGTTGTTTGACGGCAGGTTCGGGTATGTCGGCGAGTTGCAGAAGATGGGCGCTAACGCCACCGTCTGCGATCCGCACCGCGTCATCATCAGCGGCTGCACGACCCTTTATGGCACCGAGATGCGCAGTCTCGATCTTCGTGCGGGAGCCACCCTGGTCATTGCCGGCCTCATCGCCCGCGGCGAGACGGTCATTCACGGCGCGGAAATCGTCGATCGCGGTTACGAAAACCTCCATGGACGTCTGGCGGCAGTCGGGGCCGACATTGCACGCGTGGAATAGGGAAGCGTTCCGGGTAAAAACATTCGTCCCCAGAGACAGAAAAACGGCTCATTATGGCCGTTTTTCTGCTCTTTGACCTGTCCAAGCCGAATTGGTACTCTTTAAGCTGACATATGGAACATACTTCTCCCGAAAATTCCAACCCGACCGCAGTGCCTGTCACGCCGTCACCGATAAAGAAACCCGACGCAGTCGCGCGTCAGTACGCTTTTGGCATCGTCGTGGCGTTGGCCGTCACTGTCAGCTTCATGGCAGGCGTGTTCATTGGTGACTTGCGCCAGACGGAAGCGAAGACGCAGGCCGTCGTTGCGCAAGGAAAGGTCCTCAACCAAAATGCCACTCCCGACTTTGAAACGCATAATGTCGATTTCAGCGCGTTTTGGGACATCTGGAAGACCGTCAAGACTCGGCATGTGGGAGATCCGACATCGGACGTGAAGATGTTTTACGGTGCCATCGCCGGAATGGTCGCTTCCGTCGGCGATCCGTACACCGTGTTTTTCGATCCGGAATACGCCCAGAAGTTCAACAAGGAACTCAGCGGCGAGTTCGAGGGCATCGGTGCGGAAATCGGCATGAAGAACAACGACCTCACGGTCATCGCCCCACTGCCGAACAGTCCCGCAGACAAGGCTGGCATCAAGGCCGGTGACCGCATCGTCGGCATCGACGGCAAGGATGCCACGGGCATGATCGTCGACGAGGCCGTTAGCCTGATCCGCGGCGCCGCGGGCACCAAGGTCAAACTGATGATCGTGCGTGAAGGGCTCAAGGTCCCCAAGGAAATCGAAATCACTCGTGCCAAGATCGTGGAGGAATCGGTCACCTGGAAGGTCGACAAGTTCGGCACCAAGCGCGTGGCGCACATCACCATCACCCATTTTAACGACAAGACCACGGCCAAATTCGCCGAGGCCGTGCGTAGCGTGCTGCTCGAAGATCCCGCCGGCGTGGTCTTGGACATCCGTAATAATCCGGGCGGTTACCTCGATGCTGCGGTTTCAGTGGCAGGCGAGTGGATTAATCATGACGTCATCGTGACCGAAAAGTTCGGCGACGGCACGAAGAAGCCGTATCTTTCCGAAGGGCTGTCCCGCCTGGCTGACGTGCCGACCGTAGTGCTCATCAACGGCGGTTCCGCTTCGGCTTCCGAAATCGTCGCCGGGGCATTGCAGGACGACGGCAAGGCCAAGCTTGTCGGCGAGAAGTCGTTCGGTAAGGGGTCCGTACAGGACTACTCCGAATTCGCCGACGGTTCCGCTCTCAAGCTGACTGTGGCGCTGTGGTACACGCCGAAGGATCATAACATCAACCATGACGGCATTAAGCCCGACGTGGAGGTCAAATATACCCCTGCCGATTTTGATGCGGGCAACGATCCGCAGTATAACAAGGCCGTGGAGATGCTCACCGGCGTCGCGCCGGCGGTCAATCCTCCTGCCCAGGCTGCTGACACCAACAAAGATGCTGCCCCCAAACCTTCGCTCCAAAAATAGCAGTATGCCGCGTCACGAGAACCAGAAACCCAAAAAAGGGTCTACGGATCACGTAAAAGTGGAGATTTCCGCTGGTGGCATCGTCTTCAAGCGCACTCCGAAAGGGGTGCGCGTGGCGTTCGTAATGGATCCGTACAACAAGTGGGCCTTTGCGAAGGGCCACGTGGAGAAGGGCGAGGCCATCGTGGAAGCGGCGGTGCGCGAGACTCGCGAGGAAATGGGACTGAAGAAACTTCGCGTGGTGGCACCTCTGGGAACCATCGACTTTT
The DNA here is from genome assembly GCA_023246195.1 of bacterium. Classification (GTDB taxonomy): domain Bacteria; phylum Patescibacteriota; class Patescibacteriia; order SG8-24; family SG8-24; genus JAHFIW01. Next base: position 11,399 of record JAHFIW010000012.1, on the reverse strand, counting down.
GGTTTCGTGACCGGTATCGCGCGGAGACAAAGGGCGTGCTAGTGCACAAGTACGTGCATTACTTCCTGATGCAGACACCCACTGGGGCGTACGGTAAGCCGCAAAAGACGGAAAAGATCCGTCGTATCATCTGGACGCCGCTCGGCAAGGCCATGGAAACCTCCAGCTACGAGGACGTGCGGCCGATGCTGCAGCGCGTCATCGAGTGGTTTGCCAGCGAACGGCGGCGCAACGTCCGTTCGCAACAGCCGGTAAAACCGACGGTAAACGTGACGTTGCCAAGGACGTAAAGTTGGCGTGCATTCCGAGCACTTCTTAACCTCTCAACCTTTAGTCTCCTCACCTCCCGCTCGCTATGCCAAAGTTCATCTTCGTCGTGGGCGGCGTCATGTCGGGCGTCGGCAAGGGGGCTGCGTGCGCCTCGATCGGACGCATCTTGCAGGGTCGCGGCTACCGGGTTACCGCCCTCAAGATCGATCCGTATATCAACGTGGACGCGGGGACGATGAATCCGGTGGAGCACGGCGAGGTCTTCGTGACTGCCGATGGCGACGAGACCGACCAGGATATCGGCAATTACGAACGCTTTTTGGACATAGACATCACCTCGATCAATTACATGACCACCGGTCGCGTGTACCGTACGGTCATCGAGAAGGAACGGAATCTCGAGTACGGCGGAAAAACGGTGGAAGTGGTTCCGCACGTGCCGGAGGAAGTCATTCGTCGCATCAACGCGGCCCAGCGTCGCGCCAAGGCCGACTTCACCCTGATCGAGATTGGCGGCACTGTCGGCGAGTATCAGAACGTGCTGTTCCTGGAAGCTGCGCGCATGATGCGCCTGGAACATCCCAAGGACGTCCTGGTAGTCCTGGTCAGCTATTTGCCGATCCCTTCCAAGACGGGGGAGATGAAGACCAAGCCCACGCAGTACGCGGTGCGCACGTTGAATTCCGCTGGCATCCAGCCCGACATGATCCTGGCGCGCGCCGAGCGTCCGCTCGACGAGCCTCGTAAGCGCAAGCTGTCGATATTTTGCAGCATCAGCGAGGGTGACGTCATTTCCGCTCCGGATGTCGATTCCATTTACGAGATCCCCCTCAACTTCGAAGCCGAAGACCTCGGCGGACGCATCCTCAAGAAGTTCGGCATGCGCAGCAAGAGGAAGGACCTGAAAGACTGGACCACGTTCGTGCGTTCGATAAAGAATGCGGGCAAGCCCGTGCGTATCGGCATCATCGGCAAGTACTTCGCGACCGGTAATTTCACGCTGGCCGACTCTTACCTTTCGGTCATCGAGGCGCTTAAGCATGCGGCATGGAGCCTGGGAAGGACTCCTCAGTTGGAATGGTTGAGCGCCGAGGAATACGAGACTGACCCTAAGAAGCTTCGTGAGCTTTCCAAGTACGACGGCATTCTGATTCCGGGAGGTTTCGGCAGCCGCGGAGTGGAAGGAAAGATCAAGGTCATCAAATATTGTCGTGAAAAGAAGATTCCGTATTTCGGCCTGTGCTACGGCATGCAACTGGCGACTGTCGAGTTCGCGCGTAACGTCGCCGGTTTGGCCAAGGCAAGTACCGCCGAGGTCGATCCGCTGTCGCCGCATCAGGTCATTCATATCATGCCGGAGCAGGCAGCTATCGTCCGCGCCAAGAAATTCGGCGGATCGATGCGCTTGGGCGCGTATCCTTGCGTGCTGGCCGAGAGGACTATCTCGCGCCGCGCCTACGGTGCGCCGGAAATCAGCGAGCGTCACCGTCATCGTTACGAGGTCAACAATGCCTATCGCGAACGTCTGCGCGAGGCCGGACTCATCTTCGCGGGCACTTCGCCGGACGGTCTGCTTGTGGAGATCGTCGAACTGAAGGATCATCCGTTCTTCGTAGGCGTGCAGTTCCATCCGGAGTTCCTGTCGAGGCCGCTGCGCCCGCACCCGCTGTTCAGGGCCTTCATCAAGGCGGCGATGAAGAAGTAGGCAGGGAACATCAGCATGCAAAAAAACGGCCCGTACGGGCCGTTTTTTTTCTTACGCCTTTGCCGCTTTCGCCGCCTTCGGTGCGGGACCTTCCTTGGTCACGTGGACGAAGTTCGCGTCTTCGAGCTTGCCGTGGAACTTGCGGACCTTCTTCTTGATGAAGTGGACGATGCCGTTCGCCGTGGCGAACAAGGTGTCATCGCCGCCGCGGCGCACGTTGGCACCGGCGCGGAACTTGCTGCCCCGCTGACGGATGATGATGGCGCCGGGACCCGCAGTCTGGCCCTCGAAAAGCTTGACGCCAAGGCGCTTTGCAATGGAATCGCGACCAAGTTGTGTAGAGCCACCAGCTTTCTTATGAGCCATAACGGAGAGTATTTAAGCTAAGATGAGGGCAGTATAGGCTGAGCGGCACGAAGTGTCAAGAGGGGCCAGGGGATAAGGGGATTGAGCTTAAATGGGCTGTCTTGGGAACGGTTGAAGGTTCAGATTGACCGAGGCGTGCTTTTTTGCGACGATGGTCGATGTTATGCAACCGATATATCTCGACTATGCGGCCTCGGCTCCGCTTGATCGGCGAGTTGCCGATGCCATGGGCAATGCTGCCCAGTTGACGGGGAACCCCTCGTCCATCCATGCCTTCGGGCGGGCGGCTCGGGAGGCAATAGATCTTTCTCGCACCCGCGTCGCGAGGCTTTTTGGCGCGGAGGCTGGCTCGGTGACCTTCACTTCGGGAGCCACCGAAGCCAACGCGTTGGCCGTCGCGGGCGCTTGGCATGCGATTCGTCGCGCGTGTCCGCAGGGCGCTTTGCGCATCCTCGTCAGCCCATTTGAGCATGCTTCGGCATGGGAGACCGTGCAGCGTCTGTCCAAGGACGAAGGCGCCATCGTCGACGTGCTGCCCGTGGGACGCGACGGTGTCATCAGGGCCGAGGACGTGGTTGCCGCGCTGACGCCGGAGACGGTCATCGTCTCGGTAATGTGGGCAAACAACGTCATCGGCACGCTGCAACCCATTGCGGAGATCGGGCGTGCGGTCGCGGTCGAGCGCGGCAAGCGGGGAGTCGGCGGCCTGCCAATCGTGTTCCACGCTGACGCCGTGCAAGCCGTGGCCACGCAAGAGGTGCTGCCGTTCGCGGTTGGCGTGGACCTGCTCACGTTCTCCGGCCATAAGATTTGCGGACCAAAGGGCGTCGGCGCGTTGATTCGCCGCGTAGGCGTCGCCGTCGAGCCGGTCATCGTCGGCGGGGGGCAGGAGGCGGGATTGCGGCACGGCACGGAGAACGTGGCGGCCATCGTCGGTTTGGGCGCGGCTGCGGAGATTCTCGCTGCTGAACGCGTGTCAGAACGGCAACGCTTTTCGGAGATGCGCGCCGCCTTCATGAAGGCGCTGCGCGCATGCGCGCCACGGGCCGAAATCGTCGGCGACCCCGAGCGCTCGGTTCCGACTACCGTATTCGTTCGGCTCCCTTCGCGCGGCGGTGATCACCTGATGTTGACGTTGGATGTGGCCGGCATCGCGGTATCCGCCGGTTCCGCGTGCGATGCGGGGTCTCGTCGTGGCTCGCGAACGCTCGCGGCCATGTTCGACGGGCAGCGCGCCATGCACGGCGGCGTGCGCGTGTCGTTCGGACGGTTCACGACTTTCTCCGAACTCGAAGAGTGCGCGAAGGCAATCGGAAAAAGATGACTTATTTCTTCGTGGAAGGCGGCGTGACGGGTGTGGGCGCCGGCGCGGCTGGTGCCGTGGGCGCAATCGGCAACGGCATGTACGGGTTGTTGAGGTGAGAAACGTCCAATGGCGTACGGGCAGTGCGTTCGTTCTGGAATTGCAGCAGGTCATCGAGCATCTTGCCGTCGATGCCCGCAAGGTTGGCAGACTTGGTGGTGTCCGTCTTTCTCGCGTCGGCAACGCTTGACAGCGTGCTCATGAAGAATGTCATCGTGAAGGCGATGAGCGCAGCCGACGCGAGAAAGACGAGAACCGAAATCAGTACGGCGAGCGCTTTCCCGCTCATTTTTTTTGCGGTCGGTTTCTTCATAGAGGTTTGTTTGCAGCGGGTTTGGTACTGTCCGTGCCGGATGCGGCGGGGGGAAGGGCGGCGGTATCGATCTTGCCGCGAACGAAGTCAGGAGCGCTCTTTCCAAGCCAATAGACGACGCCGTGAAGTTCGAGCGATACGGTGCCCGACGTCGGGGCGACGTTGGGGGAAAGGTCAACGGTGGACATGTCGAGCAGGTAGGGCATGCGCTGAAGGGCGTCGATGAAGGCGATGACGTTCGGGTATACGCCGGTAGCGGCGATCGTCACGGGAATCTCGCGTTCCCACGGGCTGATCTCGACTTGGTTTGCCGTTTCAAGCGTCAGTTTTTCGGTCACGCCGGACGTTTCCGCCGCTGTTTCGATGTCGGTGACGAAGGCCAGCTCTCCTCCTTCCTGCAGGGCGGCGCCGGCGAGCGGCGCGACACGCTTCTTCTTGTCGGCGATGTCGATGGCTGCCTTGCTCATGTATTTGCGCAACGCGTAGCGCTCATCGAGCTTTGCCTGTGCCGTGGCAATGTCGGTGACGGACGACCGAATCGCAAGGATTGACGGGATGCCGATGGCTCCGCCGATGCCGAGGGTGAGCGTCGTCAAAATGGCGCTCATGATCGTCATTCTTTGCTTGATGTACATAGCGTCAGAAATTCTTTATGGGATGCTTCGTCTTGGACGTGTCGCCGTACGACGGAAGCACCGGAGGATTCGTCATTTGCATGGAGAACTCGAAATCCACGTCATGCTGCTGCATGATGTTGGAAAGCGGGGCTATGACGTTGAAGAACACTTTCGAATTTCTCAGCTTGGCTTCCAGGTTCAGGACGTCTTGACGATCACGGGCCTTCCCGCTGAAGGTCACGATTCCGCCGGTGTCGACATGAATGAGCTTCAGCTGGATGCCGGCAGACGCCATTGTCGTAAGGCTCGTGAGCGTCGATGCCCAGTCGTTGTAGCCCTTACGGTAGCCGTCCTGACGAATCAGGTAATCGTTGACCGTCTTGATCTCTTCGTTGAGGGCGGTGGAATCACGATCGCTGCCCGAAGCCTGCTGAGTGATGGTGGTACTGATGTCGTCGAGCATCATTCGAAGGGACAGCAGCAGTCCGGACGAGAAGATGACGGCCACGAATACCACCAGCAGCATCGACTGGGCGAACGCGAAGGCGAACCCCGTCTTGAGCAGGGCTTTTTTTGTCGGCGAGAGGAAGTTCAGCGTCACCTGCATAGCGCGGTCAGGAAAGCGAGTTGTGATGCGCGGCGTTTTCATCGGCCGCCCGGATGGCCAGGCCGATGGCCGTGGCGTACATCAGGGCCTCGTCCTTTTTGGGGAAGGCCTTGGGGAGGCGTGGCGAGAGATTGGCGAAGACGTTGCCTCGCTGCGCCTTGATGGTCAGCTTGCGTGACAGGACGGTGTCGATTTCCCTGAACAGCGCGCCGCCGCCGCAGAGGTACAGGCATTCGATCTTTTTTCCGGCAGGGAAGCCGATTTTGTAGAAACGGAGCGCGTTGTGAATCTTCTCGGTAATGTCGTCGATGAGCGGCAACAGGATGTTCCACATCTTGTCTTCGCAGCGGTCGGCGTCGAGGCCGCATTCCCGCTTGAGCTTTTCGGCATCCACCAGGCTTACGCTCAGCGATTCGCTGACCAGCTTGGTGATGTCGTTCCCGGAGATGGGAATACTGATGGACATCTGCAGCGCGCCGGAGTCGTAGATGACCAGACTGGAACGGGTGGCGCCGATGTCGAGGATGCCGACAGCCTCATCGGCGGACTCGTTGAGAGGAATGATCGCGCGGCTGATCGCGGTGGCTTCGATTTCGAGCGCGATGGGAGCGAGTCCGGCTTTCTCCAGAAGTTCCGTGTAGTTGTCCACCAGCGATTTCGGCGCCGCGCCCATCAGCAGCCTGACGGTGTTCGGCCGCATTGCTGCCGGTTTTTCGTCGTCGTTTGAGGGCATTTCCTCAGCGGCGCTTTCCGCATCGTCGTTCTTTGCGGATTCGGCCTTTTCCTCGACGGCTTTTTTGACTTCGCTCTTCTTGTCTGTCGCCGCTAAGGCCTTGGGGGAGGGCAGTGACGGAGACTTCTCGTCGATTATCTGCCAATCGGAATAGATGTCTTCCGGAGGGAGCGGGATATTCTGCTCGATTTCCCGACGCACCGCTTCCCTCACTACTTCCGCGCTCGATCCCTTGGGAACTTCGATGATCTTGATGAACGTTTTTGCTTCAGGAAGACAGGCGACGACGGCGCTGCCGTGAATTCTGCCGTTTGCATCGCCGCAAAGCTTTTTGAGGTACTTCACCGCCGCATCCATATCCTTGATGATGCCGCGGTCCATCACGCCTTCCGGCACGTCGATGGTGTTCCAGGCGGTTACGCGGTAGGTCTGCTTTCTTTTTCCACGACGATCAACCTGCACGATTTTGAACGTGCGGTCGCCGATATCCAGCCCGAAGGCGTTTGAGAATGGGTTCAGCAGTGACATAGCTTCATTGTAGCGCAAAAACTGCCCGCATGCACGGTCTTATTTGAACTCGCGCCAGGAGTTGGGCTGGATGTGCCAGCCGGTGCCGCTGCCGCTGGCGGCGACGTTGATGGGGGCGTTGAAGATGTTGAGGGATCCGTAGTTGACGGTGGTGTTATTGTCCATGACCACCTTGAGGCCGACAACCGCCGGAACGTTGGCGTTGTTGCTCGTGTGGACTTCGCCATTCGGGGCGTAGAGCACCGCGCCGGTAACGTTGTTCTCGGCCATGATTGCGGGAGCGGAGTTGGACATGCTGTTGCTGTTGCTGACCACGATGATGACGCTGCCGGCGGTGCCTGAACCTTGGATGTTGCCGTTGTTGCTGATGTTGATCGTTCCGTCGGCGATGAACACGCCGCTGGCGGCGCCGAACGAGGGGTCGAGTTTGACGGTGGAATTATTCGAGATGTCGACGTTGCCGGTGACGTAAAGGGGTCCCGTCAGCGTCAGGACGGTTCCGTTCGACAGGGTGAGGTTGCCGATGATCTTTTCCGGGCCGAGGACGTTGTTGGAACCGGACAGGTTTACATCGCCCGTAAAGACCGTTCCCGCAGAGGCGACGCTTTCCCAATAGGGGATGTCGAGGTTGGGCATGGCGATCGGCACGGGCGTGGGGCTGTTGGGATATTTGGTGCCGCCGACCGTCGATCCGGAAATGCCAGATACCGGAGTGAGATAGTAGGCGTCCTTCGTGATTTTGTCGTTGGTGAGGAGGTCGGCGTATGCGTTACGGGTGACTTTGCAGCTGTCTATCTTGCCTCCCGAACGCGTCACGGACACGTTGCCGGAAATCTGGGCGTTGTTGCCGCAAACGATGTCGCCGATGGAGGTGACGTCGCTGTCGGTAACGACATTGCTGCCGTCGCCGATCACGACTACGTTGTTCGACATGCTGATGCCGCTCGCTCCGGCCTGGACGGCGGCTGTCATGGTCATGGACGTGGTCGGAGGAAGGGCTGAAATGTCGCTCTTTACCCTTTTGGTTTGGCCGGTGATCGAAGTTCCGACGGACGTGACGGTCAGCGTGGGGCTTACGCCGGTGACCGAGGTGCTGAACGTGCCTCCGCCGAAACTGACGTTGCTTTCGCCCGCATAGCTGGCGCCATTGGTGCCGCCGCAGTTGGTGCCCGTGGTGGCCTTGATGCAGAACAGCGCCTTGTGCAGTCCGGCCTCGGCGATTTGTTCGGACGAGAGCGCCTGTTGGAAGACGTTGCCCACGAAGCGCGTGTTGAGCGACGCGTTGAGCAGGATGAAGCTGAAGGCCAGCAGGATGCCGAGCAGGATGGTGACGGAAATCAGGGCAAAACCGTTCGGGACTTTTTTCAATAATGTGCGCAGGTCAATTTTCTTCCGCAATTGACGGGTGTTCGTCGTTTTGGCCTTGGGTTTGATAGTGCCCATGTTTTTAGTGATTACGTAAGAAAATGGATGTCCAAGTCTTGGTGGTAAGAGTGGTGGTGCGGACGGTCTTCTGGTTCACCAGGAACACGGAAATCCGAGTGGCGTTATAGGGTTGCCAGTTGTTGTAGCTGAACGTCAGGGCGGCGTTGTTGCCGGTAAGGAGTTTTTTGCCGTCTACGCGGACGCTGGTGCCGCCGGCACACGTGACGCTGTTGATGTCGATGTCCGTCCATATTTGCGTCGTCACCGTGACGTCGCGATAGATCGCCAGGTAGTCCGAGCACCCGGAGATGACGTTGCCCGAGGAGTCGAGTGACGGCATTTGCAGTACCAGCGTCGTCGGTGAAGTGGTGTAGAGCGTGCCGTTGATGGTCTTGCTGGAGAGCACTGCCGTGGCGCCTCGGGTGAGCTCGCCGATGCGTCTCATCGCCAGGATGGCGCCGTTATCGTTGTCGATGCGGGCCAGCGCCTTGATGGTATAGTCGTAATCCACCGTGAAGATCTGGTTGATCATCACTAGGATGATGGTCATGATGCCGATGACCGTGATGCTCTCGATGAGGGAGAAACCGAAGTCACGGTTGCTGCGTCGGCGATGGGCGCGAAAGGTAAATGACATAGGCTATTGCGCTATCAGCGAGCTTCCCGAAACCGACTTGGACACGCCGTTTTCGTTCCAGGTCACCGAGGCGGTGACATTCTTGATGCCCGTTGCGCCGAGGTAGTCGCTGATGGTCAGCGTTCCCGTGCCGCTCGGCAAATCGAAGTACACGAAGCGTTGCCAGTCCAGTGGCATGGCGCCGGTCGCGTCGGAGTCGAAATTCCAAGAGGTGGTGACGCCGTTTTCGGCAATGCTGACGTCATCGACGTAGATGAGCGCGCTCGAGAGCGTCTGCAGGCCGGCATCGCCGGTGGTGAAGGTGGCGTCGGTGACCGTCGCCAACGTGACGCCGTTCTTTTTCAGCGCGATGCTGCTGCCGCTGGTCACCACCTCTAGCGTGTACCAGGTGCCGGTGGCGTAGGTGGCGCTCTGCGACCAGAGCGTGGTGACGGTGCCGTGAACGACCTTGTCGAGCGCCAGGCCGCCGGAAGAGTATCGGTAGCGGTAGTGGTTTTCGGCATCGCGATAATCGAAGACGAGGCCGGCGCCCCAGCCGGCGGGGGAGTTGCTGAGGACATCAAACTTTGCGGTCATGTCCAGGTCGGCATGGTAGTTCCCGGGAAGGATGGCTAGGCCGGTCTCGTTGACCAGCGCCGTCTGGGCCGTTTCCATGGCTAAAACGTTGGTTCCGGACGGCGGACTGGAAACCGTTTTCACTTTCCACGGGCCGCGCGTGAGCGACAGTCCGAGAAAGTTGCCATTGGTACGATTCAAGAGCTCAGCATAGGGAAGAGTGCGCAGCGAGTCGATCTCTTCGCGCAAAAAGTTTCCGGCTTGGATGACATGGGTGGATTTGCGCAACAAGTACGAGGCCGAGATGGTCGAAGTAAAAACCGTAAGGATTACCGCCGCTATCGCGACAGTGACGATGGATTCCATCAGCGTGAAGCCCGCGGTGGCCGGCGGACGGGCAGGTGAGTGGGTGGAGTGAGCGTTGCGCATGAGCGTTAGCCTGAGTCCGAGATGGACTGCGTGAGCGCGTAAATAGGCGTAATGACGGCCAAGGCGATGCCGCCGACCATGCCGCCCAACATCAGGATGAGAATCGGCTCGATGATGGAGGAGAGGTTGCCGAGTACTTGGTCGACCTGCTGCTCGTAGAAGGCGGCGATGTCAGCCAGAAGTTCGTCGACGTTGCCGGCGCGTTCTCCCACCAGCACCATCTGTACCAGAAGCGGCGGGAAGAGCTTGCCATGGGCAGACAGGCTTTTGCCGATGCCTTCGCCCTTCTTGATGCGTTCGACGGCATCGAGAGTCGCGTTGCGGAAGTGCACGTTGCCCAGCACCTGCGAGGTGACGCCGAACGCCTGGATGACCGGAATATCGGTATGCAACAGTCCCGAGACGGTGCGCGAGAAGCGGGCCAGGTTGACCTTGCGGGCGATCGGTCCGATGATCGGCAGGTTGATGGTGGCGCGGTCGAAGATGCTGATGCCGATTTTGGTGCGGAAGAACGCGACTGCGACGATGACGCTCACCGCGATGCCCGCGGCCAGCGCGATGCCGTGAGCTTGGGTGAAGTTGGTAATGGCCATGAGCACGCGCGTGGCCAGCGGCAGCTTGACGTCGCCGAAACTGGCGAAGACGCCGAGCAGCTGGGGCAGCACGAAGGTGACCAATCCGACGGTGATCCCCAGCATCGCCACCATGACGACGACGGGATAGGTCATGGCGCCTTTTACCCTGGAGCGGAGGTCATAATCCTTCTTCATCTGCATGGTCAGTTCCTGCAGGACGTTCTCCAGCGTGCCGGAGACTTCGCCGATCTCGACCATGCTGACGAAGATCGACGTGAAGATCTTCGGGAACTTTGCCAGCGAGAGCGACAGCAGCTTTCCGGATTCGACATCGGTCTTGACCATCGTGATGACTTTGCGGAACGATTTTTTTTCAGCCTGCAGCGCCAGCGTGTGCAGCGCCTCGGAAATCGAGAGTCCCGCATGGATCATGACCTTCAGGTTTTCGGTGAAGAACACCTTGTCGGTCAGCGGGACCGTGGCGTTATGCAGCAGGTAGTTGCTCAGCCTTTCTTGGATCGAGGCCATAACGGTGCGGGTGTCGCGCTTAGTCGCGCGTAACGCGGAGGATTTCCTCGATGGTCGTGACCGCCTTGACCGCCTTGGCAAAGCCGTCCTCGATCATGGTGATCATGCCTTCGGCTATCGCCGCCTTCTTGATCTCGTCGGCATCGGCCTTTTTGTTGATCATCCTGGAAAGGGCGGGCGTGATCTCGATGACCTGGTAGATGCCCACGCGTCCCTTATACCCCTCGTTGCCGCATTGCGCGCAGCCGGAACCTCGCCAAAAGGTGGTCTCCTCGATCTTTTGGTTGGCCGCCACGATTTCCTCGCGCTGCAGCTTCTTCCAGATGCCGTCGATGTCGATTTGCTCGCGAAGCTGTTCGAGTCCGTGTTCCGGCAGCTTGTAGGAACGGACGCAGTTGGGACAGATCTTACGCACGAGACGCTGGGCCACGATCATGTTGGCCGTGAAGGCAATCAGGAAGGGAGGTACGTTCATGTCCAGCAAGCGGGGGATGGAGGTGGCGGCGTCGTTGGTATGCAGCGTGCCCATGACCAAGTGACCGGTCATCGCCGCCTGCACGGCAATGCTGGCGGTCTCTTCGTCGCGGATTTCGCCGACGAGAATGATGTTCGGGTCCTGGCGCAACAGGGCGCGCAGGCCGCTGGCGAAAGTGAAGCCGATTTTTGGGTTGACCTGGCTCTGATTCACTCCTGCCAGGCGGTATTCCACCGGATCCTCGACCGTGGAGATGTTGACCTTGGGCGAGTT
>JAHFIW010000011.1:12887-36466 GCA_023246195.1 bacterium | reverse complement strand
CTTGGACATCTCTTCGCGCAACTCCACGGTCGTCTCGATTGCGTGAGCGATGGTCATGGGGAATCCCTGCGATCCCATCGGAATCATTTTGGAAATGCGGTCGCAAAGCGCGTACGGCAAACCAAGCACGCGACCGACGTCGCGCACCGAACCGCGAGCGGCCATGGTGCCGAAGGTGCCGATCTGCGCCACCTTTTCCTTGCCGTATTTTTCCGTGACGTAAGCGATGACCTCGTCGCGGCGCGTATCCTCGAAGTCGCCGTCGATATCCGGCGGCGAGGGACGGAAGGGATTGAGGAAGCGCTCAAAAGGCAGCTTGTAGGTGAGCGGATTCACCGGAACGATATCGATGGCATACGACACGAGCGAGCCTGCCGCCGAACCGCGAGTGGTGGTCATGATGCCGTGGTCCTTGGCCCAGCGCATGTAGTCCGAGACCACCAAGAAGTACGGCGAGTAGCCCTTGCCCTGAATGATACCGAGCTCATAGTCCATGCGCTCGCGGATTTCCGACGTCACCTCCGGCACCTTGGTGGCAATGCCCTCATAGGCCATCTTAGTCAGCCAAGTGTCGTGCGTCTCCCCTTCCGGCACGTCGATGTTGGCAAAGTTCCACTTGCCCAGCTCGAGCACCACGTTGCAGCGATCGGCGATCCTGCGAGTGTTCTCGATTGCCTCCGACACGTGCGCAAAAGCCTTCTCCATGTGCTCCGACGAAACGAAAGAGTAGTCCGCGTCAGTCATGCGCGCACGTCGCTCGTCATCAAACGTCTTACCGTCGCCGACGCAGGTGAGGACATCGTGCGCCTCGGCGTCGTCCGGCTTGAGGTACAGCACGTCTTTGGTGGCCACCAAAGGGATCCCCGTCTTCTTGGAAAGCGCGATCAACTTCTTGTTGGCCGAAATCTGATCGTCCAGCTCCGGATGATCCTGCATCTCAAGGAAGTAATTCCCTTTCCCGAAAATCTCCTGATATTCCAAAGCGATGGCCTCAGCCTTGCCGAACTCATCCATGGCCAAAGCCTTGCAAACCTCCCCGCGCATCCCGCCCGAAAGCCCGATGAGCCCCTTGGCATGCGTTCGCAAAACGTCCTTGTCGATGCGAGGCCGGTAATAAAAACCCTCCAAGTGCGCGATGGTGGTCAACTTGAGCAGGTTGCCGTACCCCTCGTTGTTCTCCGCCAGCAAGACGAGCTGATGGGACTTGTCATCGATACGAGGCCGCTTGTCCGTGAGCTTATCCAAAGCCACATAAGCGCACTGCCCGATAATGGGCTTGATTTCCTTCTTGAGGCACTCCTGAATGAATTCAATGCCCCCATACATGACCCCATAGTCCGTAATGGCCACCGCATCCATGCCATTGGCCTTTGCAGCCTTAACCAGCTCATCCAGCTTGGGGAGAGCCTGGAGGAGGCTGTAATGGGAGTGGACGTGGAGGTGGATGAATTTGGAGGGGGGCATGAGAGTTGAGGTACACCAAGCTTAGCCTTATCTCATTCTTTTTGAAACCCCAAAACCATCCACGAATTGTGGGTCACCTTTTTAAAAAGGGGTAAAAAAATCCGCCTCTTCAATGAGGCGGAAATGGGTCAACATCCTTACTCGTCGCCGGTACGGGCGACGTAATCCTTCGGCGTAGCGCCGTTCGGGGCGAAGGCCCAGAGCAGGAGATACAACGGGACGCCGACACCGAAGGAGGCGACGACGGCGAACCAGATGAGCCTGACGATCCAGGTCGGAATACCGAGACGATAGGCGATGCCGGAGCAGACGCCGCCGAGCCAGCCCACGTCAGGAAAGACGCGAAATGCAACGAGGTCGTCCTTCGCGCGCGAGGCCATCTCGCGGACGCCGCCCTTCGGTTCGTCCTTCTTCTGCGCATCGACTGATTTCTGATCTTTGGACATGGTCGTGCCTTTCTAAAGAGCGTGGTCCGTCAAAGCGCCCATGCGCCAGACGCTCACCCGGAATGGATACCTTTTTCCGGCAACCTCGTCAAACGTGATCTCCTACTTCACCAGCACCTGCACGTCCGTGGGAAGCACCTTCAGGTAGGCGCCGCTGGACCAATCCCCCGAGACGCCACCGACGTCATAGGTGTGAGGCGAGGCTGACTCATCGGACCATGAGAAGGAAACGTCGGTACCGTTCACTTTTACGCTGTCGGCAAAAGAGCCTGCGGTCAGCGGGCCGCTGACGGCTTGGGTATCGCCGTCGACGATCGCGGACAGCGAGTCGCCGCTCACGAGACTGCCGCTGACGTTCACTCGGACATCGAGAGTCTTGCTGCTGCCGGCGGCAATGCCGAGTTCGGAATCGAACATGGTGCGGATCTGGCAGAAAGTTCCCGCATTGGCCGCGCAGCCCGCCGAAGCCGTTGAATGACCGGCAATCAGCGTACCGCTTCCGTACTCTCGGATGGAGGAATGCGCGGAGTCACCGGTGACGGCGATGGCGGCGGCAAACGGCTTTTGGAGGTCGACGGTCATCGTCTTCACGGCCATGTCGCCGGAGAGTCCGGCAGTCACGCTGAACCTGGCAGCGACGACGTCGCCGGCGGTAAGCACGGTACTCGGCAACGAGATGGCACTGACGCTCGGCACGGTCCCGCCGACGAACTTGTCGTTTCCGGACAGGTCACCTCCCGGAATGGCGGTAATGACGGTCTGCGATGTCGGTTGCGCGCCCTTCATCTCGAAGACGTACGGTCCGCCGGTGCTCTTCATGGTCACCTTGGCATTGGCGCCGCTGGCGGCACCGGTCGGGCCCACCGAGTTGAGGTGGCCGCGCACGGTCAGGTCCTTGGCAGTGTTACGCGGGATGACGAAATCGACGGTGGAAAAAATGGCATCTCCGGCGCTGTTGACCGACGTGCCCGATGACACCGGCAAATCGCCGTCGTACAGGCGCAGCGACAGTACGGCGGAAGGCGCGGCGACGTTAAAGCTGGCCTTGGTCAGGCGCATGTCTTCGTAACCGGCGCTCAGACGGAACTTGGCCAAGACCGCATCGGTGCCGGCGGCCACGCTCCCCGCTTCGGTGTCGTTGATGACGGAAATCGTCCCCGATGAGGAGCTGGGATTGCATGCCTGCGAAATAATCGGGCTGGAGTTTGATGACTGCGGACAATCGATCTTGAGCGCGCAGGTGCGCGTCTGCATGCCGGAGGAATTACAGGCGTCCCAGTCGGTACATGCCCAGGTGTCGGAGGAACAGGCCGTGGCGGACGGCGGCACGATGACCGGAACGGGGGGCACGACGGACTGCGTCGGCGCATCCGGCGACGTGTCGGCCTCGCGCGCGTAACCGCCGGAAGAGATGTCGCGGTCGGCATTGATGGTCGTGGAAGCGCTTGCCACGACGAACGGCGAGTAGTCTACCGAACTGTAGATATCCTTGCCGATGCGATAGTTTACGAAAAAGGCGTCGGGCACGTCATCGACCTTGGTATTCCAGCTGTCGCCGTACAGCGCCTTCGCGACGGCCAGACTGCTGACCCAGCGCAGCGTTCCGTTGGCATCAACGGCGTATACCTTGGGGTCGGTAGTGACTTTCACCAGGCGAATTCCAGGACGATAGGTGACGTTGCCGCCAAGCGGGAAACTGGTGAGGTCGGACGAGCTTACGGACAACACGCCGCTGAAATTGGAAAACCAGGTGGAGTACGTTTTGGCGTTAGGGAAGACGTAGCGCTTCCCGTTGTTGGCGAGATAATAGACGGCGCCGGAATTAGGCCCCTTGATGAGCACGTCGCGCTGGGTGAAGGCGGCGGAGGCCGGCGAAATCATCAGCAGGAAAGCAGTGAGCGTGGCGGCCCCGAGAACGGCCCGAAGACGCGAAGTGACGTTCGACATAAGCAATGGCGCCGATAACGGCGATAGGATATGGGTAAACTATAGCACATTGTCGAGGTGCGGCGTTGACAAAACGCCCAAAATGAAGTGAGGTGCAGGCAGCTCTTTTCCACGACCCCGCAAAGGACAGACCATGCGCAAACAACGCATACCGATGGCCGTCACCATTCGACTGGTCATCATCGCCGTGCTGATGCTGGCCTTGATCGTGAGCACGAATCGTCCGGCCTTCTCCATGACGATCGACGTCTTGGCCTGGGCGACGACGAGAGATACGACCTCCGTCACGCAAGACCGCCAAAAGGTGACGGCACTGCACGAAGCCGGCCATCTGGTCGTCTCCGCGGCGCTGCGCGGCATGGGTTCGATTCACTCCGCCAAGGTATTCACTCGAGTGGCGACGGACTCCGACAACACCCTCTACGGGGAATCGGATACCGACGTCTCGATACCGCAAGGGTCGCGCAGCGACGCGATGAACGTCGCCGCGGTGTTCTACGCGGGAATGATGACGGAGAGCGCGCTGCTCGACCGCGATTCCGATTCAAGCGGTTCCGATCAAAAGGCGGCATCAGCGGCGATCTTCGACCGATTCGAGAATCCCGAAACCGCCGAGCACGGCATGGCAGCGCTGCAAACGGACAGCGAGCTGAAGTCCTTCATGAAGGACAGCACCGCCGCGGCGGCATGCGCCACAGCGACCGTTTACGCCAACGCCCAAGTCATCCGCGACCTTGGCGATGAGATCATGCGGCAGCCGACATATTTCAACCGCCGCCACATGAGCGAAGATGAGTTGCGAGAATTCTTCACGTCGCACCCCATCACGAAAGCGTCGCCGGCCTGCGACTTCTGAAACATCGAGCCTCTCATCGGAGGCTCGTTTTTTATTTGGATTCGGAAAAGAAAAACCGGCCAAGTAGCCGGTACGTTTACGGTATGACGATGATGCTCCAGGCAAGATCGAGGGCGTCGACCATCTCGTCGGGCAGGACCTTGCCGGCCGGCAGCGAAGCGCGGATCTCGCGCAGGACATTTCGTACCACCTCGGCATCGACGGGCGAATCGTCGAAAACCTCGGCAAATGCGGCATCGCCGGCCTTGTCGCCCTTGGGCATCATGTCATCGCCGATCAGCGAGAGACGCAGCCAGACAAGGCCGCCGCTTCTGCTGGCGAAGACGCTGAGCGCGTTAGCCCACGAAGCGACGATATGGGGAACGACTTCGGCAATCGCCATGCGGACGATCTCGTCGACGTACGTGCCGGTACCGTTCCCGAGACCGAACATGCCCTCGCGTGTCGCGGCGACGGCCTGTTCCACGTCCTCGGGCGATTCACCCTCGGCCAGCAGTTCCTGCCGCAACGCGTCCATGAACAGCCCGAGCTGTCCGTCATCCAATTTCATCTCGGCAAGCTTCCGGATGACCCCGGCCCTGATGAGGTCGGCTGAGTGTTGCCGCACCAAGCCCTTGAGAACCTCCATCTTTTCATTCAGGAGCTCCTCGCGGAGCTTTTCCGATTTGTCAGCCATGCGAACCTCCGTACACCGCAAAAAAAAGAACGTCACCGTTCATGGTGACGTTCGCCGTCCCTGCTGTCAAACTATTTCTTTTTTGACGGTTTGCGCGCCGAAGTCTTTGCCCGTTCCTGGATGCCCCAGACGATCAGTTCCTTTACCGCCTGGGCGATAAGCGTGAGCGAGGCGGCCGAACGTTCCATCTTCTCGTGGGCGGCATGCGCCAAGGCATCAACCTTGCTGACGGCGCCCTTCACCTGACGGATGAGCGACTCGGCATCGCGAACGATGGCGATGACGTAATACAGAAGCCAGAGTGTGAAGACCGTAAGCCACAGCGCGCAGAACGCCAGGACCACGAACAGCAAGTCTTTGCTCGACTCAATGAGCATAAAAAGTGGGGCAAGGTTTGTACAAGACCAGTATAGCACGGCACGGGAGGGGGTGCGCAAATGCGCGGACAAAAAAAGACGGCATGAGCCGCCTTTCATCCGTAAACGGAAACGGCGCGGACGTCAACCCCGCACCGTCGCGCCGAACTTTTCTTTCAAGGTGGCGGTGAGCGCCTCGATGGCCGCGTCGACTTCCTCGGCGGTGAGCGTGCGCTCGTTGTCCGCGAAAGTCAGGTGCATGGCAACGCTCTTCTTTCCCGGGTCGACCCCCTTGCCGCGGTAGACGTCGAACAGCTCCACGTCCTTGAGCAACGGACTGCCGCTCAGCAGCGTCTCGTACAGGCCGCCGTACTCGATCTTCTCATCGACTGCCAGGGCCAAGTCGCGCTTGGCCGGCGGGAACAGCGGAATCGGGACGTACTTGGCGTGAGTGCTGCGATGCGTCAAGAATTTTGCCAGCGGAACTTCGAAGGCGGCCACGCGGCCGTCGACGCCGAATTTCTTGCAGACAACGGGATGCGTCTCGGCGATCCATCCCACGAATTCGCCGTTCGCCAGAATCTTCACGCTGCGTCCGGGATGCTGCGGGCCGCCTTCCATGCGCGCATAGGCCACGTGCACGCCGACTTCGGCAGCGTAAGCTTCGAACAGCCCCTTGGCCTCGCGGAACAAGCGATCGTCATCGTAAGGACCGTAGACCGCACCGGACATCGTCAACACTTCGTCAGGGAGTTCGCCTTCGCGCTTCAGGTAGCAATTGCTGACCTCGAAGACTTTGCCTTCTGGGAACAAACCCTGGTTTTCCTGAATCGTCTGGAGGAATCCGGGGAGCAAGCTCATGCGCAGGTACTCGAAATCGGCGGAAAGCGGGTTGGCGATGCGGATGGCATCGGCGGGATTCAGGTTGCACTTTTCAAAGTGTGCGGCCGGAACCAGCGAGTAGTTGAGCAGCTCGGAGCAGCCCGCCCCCTTGAAAAAACGCTTGGCGGCGTCCTCGGCATCGAGCAGCGGGTCAAAGCCGTAGGTGGGAATCTCGCCGGCAGGCATTACCGACGGGAGGTTCGCGTAACCGTAAACGCGCGCGATCTCTTCCGCGAAGTCACGCTCCCCCTCGATATCATGCTCGCGCCAATACGGCACGGTGACTTCCCACTTCTTGCCGGTACCGACCAGGCCAAAGCCGAGCGACACGAGGATTTTCTTCATGTCCTTCACCGAAATGGTGATGCCGATAAGCGCCTCGGCCTTCTCGGGACGAAACGGAAACTTCACCTTCTTGTGCGGCACGGAACGCTCGTCAAGAACCTTGCTGGCCACGCGGCCTCCCGCGTACTTTTCACACAGTTCTACGGCGCGTGCCAGCGCGGCGGAAGTAAGGTCCTCGGGGAGGCCCTTTTCAAAACGCAACGACGCGTCAGTCTGCACGTTCAGCGAACGCGCGGTGCGACGAATGGAAACCGGATCGAACGTGGCGGCTTCGAATACGACGGTCTTGGTGTTCTCATGGACGCCGGAATGTTCGCCGCCCATGACACCGGCAACGGCCACCGGCTTTTCGCCATCGCAAATCAAGAGGTTGGAGGTCTTGAATTCGCGCTCAACGCCGTCGAGCATCATCATCTTCTCCCCTTCCTTGGCGTTGCGCACCACGATGGAGCGGCCGGCAAGCTGGTCGTAGTCGAAGGCGTGCATCGGCTGGCCGTACTCCAACATGACGTAGTTGGTGATATCGACGACGGGATTGACGGGGCGCAGCCCGGCGCTGATCAGGCGCTTCGTGATTTCCCAGTTGGACTTTTGTCCTGGCGGAAAATCAATGGTCATGACCACGGCCTGGTAACGCGTGCAGGTTTTCGGCGCGGAAACTTTGACATGGAGCTCCATCGCCGTCATGCCCTTGGCCACCGACGGCACCACCGGTTCGCGCCACAAGAATTTTGCGCCGAGAACGGCGGAGGCTTCGCGGGCAAGGCCGATCATGCAGAAGGCGTCAGGACGATTGGTGGTGACTTCAAAATCAAAAACCGTGTCATCAAGGCCCAGCGCCTTTGCGAGCGGCGTGCCCGGCTTGGCCTTAAGCCACGACACGTCCATGATCTCGCGCTCGACATGCGGGAACGCGTCAGCCAAGCCGATTTCATTGGCGCCGCAAATCATGCCCTTGCTCTCGATGCCCTGGATGACGGCCGGCTGCAGTTCGATCAAATCCCCCTGTCCGTGCCAGCGCACCTTGGATCCGACCAGCGCAACTACCACCTTCATGCCGACCTCAAGGTTGGAACCGCCACAGACCAATTCCAACGGCTGTTCCGTACCGATATCGAGACTCACGATGCGAATCTTCACGCCCGGCTTCGGATGGGCCTTCACTTCCCTGATCTGACCGACGACCATCTTGTCGTACTGCGCGGCTTGCGGATACAAACGTTCGGCGGCGGGGCCGGACAGCGAAATGCGGCGCGCAAAAACCTCGGCAGACTCCTTGAGTCCGACGTATTCCTTGATCCAGTTATATGACGCGAGAATGTTCATATCAGAACTGCTGCAGGAATCGGAAGTCGCTCTTGTAGAGCACGCGGATGTCGTCGATGCGCACGCCCGACTTCATGGCCATGGTGCGTTCCACTCCCCATCCGAAGGCGAAACCTCCGTAGACTTCGGGATCGATCTTGCCGGCTTTGAGCACGTTGGGGTGCACCATGCCGGCGCCGCCGAGTTCCAACCAGCCTTCTTTGCAGAGACGGCACTTCGCCCCCCCGTCCAACTTGCCGGTACCGAGGCAAATCCCGCAGCTGATGTCGACTTCGAAGCTCGGTTCGGTGAAGCGGAAGTGGAACGGGCGCAGACGCGTGACGCGGTCCGGTCCGAAAAAAGTCTTTGCAAAATAGTCGAGCACTCCCTTGAGGTGCGTGACCGAGACGTTCTTGTCGATGAGCAGTCCCTCGAACTGGTGGAACATCGGAACGTGCGAGACGTCGATTTGACGGCGGTAGCACTTGCCGATGTTGATCATCCGAATGGGCAGGTGCTTCTTCTGCATCTCGCGAACTTGGCCGGAAGAAGTGTGCGGGGTCAGCACCATCTTGCCGTTTTTTACGGACACGGGCGCGTCAACGAAAAACGTTTCCCATTCGTCGCGAGCCGGATGATCTGGCGGCATGTTGAGCGACTCGAAGGCGTACCAATCCCACTCCACTTCCGGATGACGCACGCGGGTGAAGCCGATGCGGCGGAAGATGTCGGTGACTTCCTGAATGGCCTGCGTGGTGAGATGCAGGTGACCTTTCTGCGGACGCGTGCCCGGCACGGTCACGTCGATCCGCTCCTGTTCGGCAAGCGCGCCGGCCGAGGCGGATTCGAGCTCGGACTTCTTGGCGTCGAATGCGGCCTGCACTTCCTGCTTGAGCCGATTGGCCATGCTGCCGACGACGGCGCGTTCTTCTGCCGGCAACGCGCCAAGCCCCTTGAGCAAGTTGTTGAACTCGCTCTTGCGGCCCAGGCGCTCAACGGCAAAAATCTCCAAGGCCGCAAGATCATTGCACCCGGCAATCTGTTCTTTTAACGCGGCTGCCAGTTTTCCGAGCATGCTCTTCATAAGACGAAGCCGTCAGTGTACGCGAAAAATACTACCCTCCGGTGAAGAAACGGGAAAGCCCCTGCAGCATTCCTCCGCTGAACTTCCTGAAATCGCCGATGGTCACGAAAATCACCACCAGCATCAGCAGGGCGAAGCCGACGTTGTGCGCCAGGTTCTCGATGTTGCGGCTGACCGCCCTGCCCCGAGCCCTTTCGATGGCCAGAAACAGCACGCGCCCGCCGTCGAGCGCCGGGAACGGCAGGATGTTGATGACGGCGAGATTGAGCGACAGCAGCGCCGTAAACTGGATCAGGTAGCGGAATCCCCTGGCAGCGACTTCCGAAGTGATGACGGCAATGCCAATCGGTCCCGAGAGGTCTACGGTGACGGCATGCTTCACGAAGAGGTCGCGAATGAGCGAGCCGAACGACAAGACGATCTCACGGCCCATCACCCAGGTTGCCACGGCCCCCTGCACCGGCGCATACCAAATCGGATACGACACCATGCCGGTGCGCACCAGCGCCACGCCCATGGCCGCCTGTTCCGCGCCCGCCAGGCGCACGGGCGTCACGTCCTTCGTCAGCGTCTGGTCATTCTGCTTGAAGGTCACGCGTATCGACTGGCCCTCATGCGATTGCGTGTATGAGCGCACGCCCTCCACGCTCGTGACCGGTTGGCCGTCGACGGTCAGCAGCGCGTCGCCGGTCTTCATGCCGGCCAATTCTGCGGGCGAACCCTTCATCACGTCCAGCACCTGCGTCTGACCTTGAGTGACACGCGCGAACTGCGGAAGGTCTTCCACCACCTGCGGCATCCCTACGACGTAGCCGACCGAAAACAAAAACCAGGCAAGCACGACGTTCATGACCACGCCGGCAGTGAGCACCAGCAGCCGAACCCAGCCGCTCTTGTTGGCAAAGCTGTCCTTGTCATTGCCGTGTTCGCCACCCTCGCCCTTGATGCGCACGAAACCGCCCAACGGAATCCAGTTGACGGAATAGACGGTGCCTCCCCGCTTAATGCCGAATATCCTCGGCGGAAAGCCGAAGCCGAATTCGTCCACGCGGATGCCGGATTTTTTTGCCGTGATGAAATGCCCGAACTCATGCACGAACACGAGCAGCGACAGGACGGCTACGAAAGTGATGATCGTCGTGAACATTGAGAATGACTTTGTTGAGAATGATGTCGCGGCCCAGCCAGCGGGAGGCGATCTTGTCCGAGTGCGGATTGGCGTCGCTGACGAAGAAGGAATGCTTCGATTTTTTGGAAAGGCCGTCGCGGAACTTCGGGTGAGTCTCGAGGTACTCGCCGAGCGCGGCGACTGTTTCGTGCGCCGGATCGACGAGCCGGACACCAGGTGCGGCTTTGGCGATGCACGACTTCAGGAAGGGATAATGAGTGCAGCCCAGAATCAAGGTATCGATGCGCCGTAATCGTAGCGGACGAAGGTACTCCTTGGCAATCGTTGCCGCTTCCGGCTTGCGAGCCCAACCCTCTTCAACGAGCGGTACGAACAATGGGGCTGCCTGACCGAAGACCTTCACTTTTGGCGCAACCTCAGCCATTTTTGCGGTATAGACGCCGCTGGCCACGGTACCACGAGTACCGATGATGCCGACTCGGCCCTCGGTAACGGAGGCTGCCTTGGTGACGGCCGGCGTGACCACCTCGAACACCGGAATCCCCTTGGCCCGCTCCCGAACCACGTCCGTGGCCAGAGCCGAAACCGTATTACAGGCGATAACGATGGCCGTAGCCCCCTTGGACAGCAAAAAATCGGTGTTCTGCACCGCAAAACGCCGGATGACTTCGGGGCTCTTGGAGCCGTAAGGCAGCCTGGCGGTATCGCCGAAGTAAATGGTGTCGTAGCCCGGCAGCTGACGGAACATCTCACGGACCACCGTGAGGCCGCCGAGGCCGGAGTCGAAGAGGGCTATCATTTTGGGATTTTGAGTTGCTTTTGGCGCAAGCTCTTGGAACCTTAAGAATGCTAGATTTAGTGGATAGATTCAAGGATCCAGCACCACCCGCATTGCCGCCGAATCGAATCCTCAATCATTCCCGAAGTTCACCAGCGATGTAGGGAGCGTTGAGCCAAAAGCACTGCTTGGTTATGTTGGCGCCACCGGGCGTTACATCGCGGTCGATGCCAAGCCGCCCATGAGGTCGCACATGTACTACACGCGTTTCTGACATTTTAGGGAGTGCAGGAATACCCGGCTTCTTCAATTCAACGATTGTTTTTTCCCACACCTCTCTCACCTCGGTATCCAGCACAGATTCGGGCATGCCCCAGAAACGTGCCGCCTTCAAATGAAATTTGTCATCGACACCGCGTTGATACACAACGAAGAAAAAGCGATGCGACAGCATTTCGCGTAAATCAGATTCTTCCCATTTTTGCGCTACCAGATCAATACTCCTAAATGCCGGGAACGAAATGGACTCTTTCAAACCCCCCTCCCGCCCGAGTCTGACCGTCTTTGCCTCGATGTCAGCAAGCTCAAACTCTGCGATACGTTTCGTGGTGACCCCAAGAATCGCGCGCGTGACGTCCGCGAATCGACTCTTCGCTTTTGGATTGCCTGCCCATCCGACCAACTGCGCGATTTCCTCAAATGATTTTCCGTAATACGGCACGAAGCGAGAAATCACCTTCTCTTCGAAGCTTTGGTCGGTACCCGCGTATTCTTCGATCGACTTCACGATTCTCCCCGCCTCATCGAAGTCCTTGAGAATCAGTGCGTTCAAGAATTTCTGTTTGAATGAAAACGCTCGCTGCTTGGCAGCAGGTCCGTTTGGCTGCGTACGAAACGACGACTCAGCAGTAGAGCCCTTCGTGCATGCGCCGAGATACAACGTGTCGCTCTCGGAAAGCTCATGTGCCTTTCCTGCACGCACTTTGTCAACGATTGTCTTCCAGTCGTCCCGAATGATTTTTAAATCTTCAGGCGGCAGCTGCGGAATATCCAATTCACTGATTATCTTGATGATGTGTTCGAGATAAGTCTCCCCCTTGTTGTAAAGATAGCCAATCAAAAGAATGTGAGCGTTCTTCTTCAGAAAAGTGCTGGACAGCCATGACTCGCCACCAATCGACATGTAATCGATAATATTCAACACCAGACGCTCCTTTGAAACCATCTCTCCTCCGCGCTTTTTCAGCTTGAGAGGAAATGCCTTCAGTTCCAATCCCGCTTCCTCAAAGTCAGCCCGGGACTCACTGTTATTTTCTAAGCCAAAATACTCGCGCTCAAGCACCTGTCCGAATCGACCCTTATTCCCCTCTTTCTCAGCCAGGGCCGCAAAATCGCTTGCGATTGCTTCACGCAAACACCTGCCTCGCAATTTCTCTGTGTACGCAATAACAGACTCTTTATCAGTGGGGTCGTAATTCATTGGCGTGTGGATATCTTTGGGCTTGATCGATCCTCACGGATAGCCTACCATGGCCGAGTAACCCGTCCACTTACGCAGGCTCACTATGTCTACTCGTAAAACCACCCCAAAACATCTGCAGGTTATCGAGCTTTTTGCCGGCGTAGGCGGATTCCGCGTGGGCCTTGACCGCTCCACTTCGGAACTCGGCGGCCAGGGATTCGAGACGATCTGGGCAAATCAGTGGGAGCCAGGATCCGCAAAACAACATGCAGCAAGGGTATATCGCCAAATCTTCTTTCACGCAAATGGCGTGACTGCCGACGAAACTGTTAAGGAATATTTCGTCAATGATGACATAAATGAGGTAGTTGGTAATCCCTTATCGCTCGCAAAAATTCCAGACCACGACGTGCTCACCGGTGGTTTCCCCTGCCAAGATTACTCCGTCGCACGGCCTGCCAATCAGGCGGCAGGCATCGAAGGAAAAAAAGGCGTGCTCTGGTGGAGCATTCATAAGATCCTGGCACATAAACAAAAGGTCGGCAGACCCGTCAATTATGTTTTCCTTGAAAATGTCGACCGATTGCTCAAATCTCCGACCGCAAGGCGCGGAAGAGACTTTGCAATTATTCTGACCTGCCTCAACAACCTCGGATATTATGTTGAGTGGCGCGTAATCAATGCGGGTGAGTACGGATTCCCGCAGCGCCGACGTCGCACGTTCATCCTCGGCTATCACAAGGATTCACCAGTTGGCAAGCAACTTGCCCGCGGTCGCGATGCGGAAAAATGGTTGAATGAAGCAGGTCTTTTTGCGAAGGCCTTTCCCGTTAGTGGCGACGAAAAAATATTGGGGAGTTTTGAGCTGGATCCCGACCCCGTTGCCATTACCAAGAATTTCAAACCGCTGAAACAGAAAGGTGATATCGACCCGACATCACCGTTCCAAAATGGCGGGGTTATGATGAACGGACACGTATACACAAGAAAGTTTCGCGCCGCCTTCACCGGTGAGCGTGTGACGCTCGGCGACATCATCAACGCGACAAAAACTGCGGACATCCCCGACGAATTCTATGTATTGCCGTCGGAAGTACGACGCTGGAAACTCCAGAAAGAAGCGCACGACTTCATGCGCACGAGCAAGTCAGGACACGAATACCGTTACACGGAGGGTGCGCTCCCCTTCCCAGACAAAATCGATGTGCCATCTCGGACAATCATAACCAGCGAGGGCGGAAGGACACCGACGCGCTTCAAACACGTCGTCAAACTTAAGCACCCACGCACCATCGACGGAAAGGTGTGCGAGTATCGCCGCCTGACGCCCGAAGAACTCGAAGCCTTATGCATGTTCGACCGTGGCCACACGGAAACAATGTGCGGCATGAACGGAGCTAGCGAAGAACCAGCGCCGGCCACAAAACGCGCGTTCTTCATGGGTAACGCACTTGTTGTCGGCGTCATCCAAAGAATCGGCATGTTCTTGGCCATTGCACATCACAGCGCGCAACCGACCGCAACTAACACGACTAAGATGAAAGCGAAAGCGATGGTTCGCTGAAATACAAGCCCGTGCGGGCAAGAAAAAATGCCAGCTTGCGCTGGCATTTTTTCATAGCTACTCGTTTTGGATGCATTCAGAAACGGGTCTGGTGTTGATGGCTGCCCGTCTTGGACGCATTCGGAAAAATGGAATGGAGCGGATGAGCCTACGAACTAATGAAATACTGCTCAATCCAGTAACAGCCTTGACGCACACCTGAAAACGTCATACTATGTGATGTTCTTTAACAAACGTGAGATTTAGGTATGGGGTCACAAAAAGTCTCATTTCGCGCTCACCACTCAACGGGAGGAACAGAACATGTACAAAGGGAAATGCACGGTAATCATTCCGGCGCACAACGAGGAATCCGCGATCGCAAACTGCTGCGTACAGCTGTCAGCGTCACCAAGGGTGGCTCAACTGATTGTCGTGGCAAACGCGTGCAGCGACATGACGGCGTCTCACGCAAGGGCATCCGGTGCCCTCACGATCGAAACGCCACAAAAAGGCAAAGGCCTTGCCGTGAAGATGGGGCTCAAACGAGCCACCGAGGAAGTCGTGGTTCTTGTTGACGGAGATCTCAAAAATCCGTCAGCAACAATTGTCGAGAGTCTTTTGCAGGGTTTAACTTCGGAAAAGGTCGTTCTTGTAAAAGGCTACTTCGACCGAAGCGCGTTACCTGGACCGGTGACAGACATGCTTGTCAAGCCTGCATTAAAGTCAACGAACCACCCCGCACGACACATACGGCAGCCGTTGTCGGGAATGGTAGCGTTGCGTCGCTGCTACCTCGAAAACAGCGTGCTGCCGAACGACTTTGGTCTTGAACTTGCCATGCTGCTCAGCGCCTATGAGCACGGCGGCAAAGTTACGGAGGTTCAATTGCCCAAAATTGAGCATCGGACCAGACCCTGGAGCCATTACGAAAACATGGCGCTCGAGGTCGCGAAAATCCTCGTTCGTTTCGGAGTCCTTCAAAAGCATAAGGAGCGAGAATGAAACGTGTGGCGATGATTTCAAACGAGCTAGCGCCATACAGATGTGATGGCGGGCTTGGGGTAGCCGTGGAACGGCTGTGTCTTCAACTGTCGGCGTCAAAGACGGAGACTACCGTATTCTTTCCGTCCAAGCAGCAATATCCACGACACGCCGACCACTCAAGCCTGCTGACCCCGATCGCGATTCCCATATCGACCGGCCCATTCGATACAGAAAAGCAGTTCGCCGCTGCGGCGACCGATTTCTGCTGGGCTGCATCTGAACGCATTACGCCCGACGAGTTTGATTGCGTCGTTGCGCACGACAACGAGTCTGCGTTCAGCACCGTCCTTTCCGCGAAGGTCGCGATTCCAACCGTCTTTTGGCTGCATAGCCTCTATGACCATCCGCGGAAGAGCGACCTCCCGACGCACGCCTCAACCCTGTTGCAGTCGCCCTCATTGGTGGCTTCAGCGGTAGCGAGTGCTGACGTCGTGGTCGCCAGCAGCGGGCTGCTTCACGACGCGAGGCAGATAAGCTGGCCTAAAAGATTGGGCGACTTGCAGACGTCGCTCTTGTCCGCCGCCGATACCGGAAAAATGCTTTTGGCAGAATCGCTGGGATGTCTTCCGGACGCCGGGCAAATCTCTACTGCCGCATCATCCGCGACATCAGTTGTCGCGGAGGGTAGGCCGTACGTTCTCTTTGCTGGCAGGCCAGTCATCAGCAAGGGAATCGGTTTCTACCAAGCGATCGCCGAACGCATGAGCGGCTGCGGTATTGACTTCGTCGCTGTCGGACAACCGTCGGACGAGATTCTCTGCAACTGCCGAAATATCAGGTGGATTCCGTGGCTACCGCAAATCGAGCTCTTTGGACTCATGACGCGAGCTGCGGCGGTCGTGCATCCCAGCATCACCGAAGGATACGGACTCGCCGCAGCCGAATCTTGCCTGCTAAACGAGAATGTCCTTTGCCATGAGGTTGGCGGCCTACGCGCACTGACGGAGCGAGGCCTCGCGCAAGGCATCGCACTGACGGATGATGAGCTCATTTCGCTATACGAGCTCTGGGCGAAGCTGCTATCTATGGAGAACGGAGAATACTGGAAGTTGTGGCAGCGATATCTGCCACGATTCCGTCGTCTCACTTCTCAATGGGCGCAGCGACTGCGCGACGTAACCGCGCCAACAAACAGGCCGGTGACTGCGCGTCAACGCGTCGGAGGAGAAAAAACATGGGGACAGACGCTGATGGAGAGGCTGTGAGCATGAGAAGGGTCCTAATTTTCTCGCCTCATCCCGATGACCTAGAGCTTTCTGCCGGCCTGCTCTGCCACGAAGCTATGCGCCTAGGGTGGACAGTCTCCGAGGTCGTGCTCACAGACGGATCGGCCGGAGGTGTCAACACGGAGGAATTTCACACCGAAGCCCACGTCGCAAGGCGAGAATCCGAGGCCAAGCTGTCGGGGAAACTGCTTGGAATCAATTCCACCGCCTTCTGGCGATTCAAAGACGGACAGCTAAGCGCACACCAACCGTTGGCGGAAAAAATGGCGCAGGCGATGTTGAGGGAAATACGTCCGCACGCGGTCGTTTTTCCCAGCATCAGAGACACTCACGCGGACCACGTCTGCACGCACCGAATCGTCAAGGCTGCCTTGGCGCAATTCCCCGATGCGCCCCATGAGCTGCAATACTGTTTTTGGGGCAGTGACGCCAGCCGAAACCTGACCCTGACCAACCGAGACGGCATGCGCGCAAAGGACCGTGCGATCAAGTGCCACCAATCGCAGCCGGTTGAAACGTACTTGAGACAACGGTACGGCGAGCCCAGGGTGTCGCACCCGACGGAACGGTTCTACTGCCCGACGGCGCCCGAGTCGGCACGCGCTCTCGCGCGATGCGGACTCCGAGTTACGGCCACGCATGCCCCGTAAGACCGGTGCGATCACCTTGATCGCACTATTTTTTTGTCCTTTCGACCAGAAAATCCTTTGCCTCTCGCAACGTCATCGACGACTTGTCCTTGAGCGCCAAGGATAAGATCTTCACCGCCTCCTCAATGCGGTAGAGTTTTGCTCGCTCCAAGAAGTCTTTATCGACAGCGCCGTCGTAGCGCGAAAAAACGCGCGAGACGAATTGTTCCCCGTAGCAAAAGAGGCTGGAGAATTCGCGCGCGGGGTCGTCGATGCTCAAGTCGCTGAAGTCGATGACTCCCAGGGGGTCTTTTGAGGATTTTCCCACGTACAGGTGCTCGTCGCTCAAGTCGCCGTGCACGAGCGTGGAAGCCACAGTCCGCGTCACGGACTTGCGGCGCGCGCGGAAAGCCGTCAACGCGCCGCGCACGACGGATTCGAGAGGCGCTTTGTCGCAGACGGAAAGATAGCCGTTCACTCTGGCAACGCGGCTCCTGATCGACTCCGGCTGCACGCCGCATTTTTTCGCGAGGGAAACCGGAACCGCGTGCAGGGCGGTGATGAACGCGGCAACTTTCTTCGTGAAATCAAGCCGCCCTCCCTCCCCCAATTTCCGAAATCGGATCGCGGTCATGGGTCTTCCCATCACAGGCACGTAGAGAGCCGTCCCGCTGGCGGCATGAGCGGCCAGAGGCACCTGAAGTCGCGCCGGAGTTCGTCCTTGCAGTGCCGCGAGAAGGCAGACGTCCACAGCCGCTCTTTTTTTTGCGTCCCCGTGTTTCGGAAAACGAACAACATGCTCATCACCAAAAAGTATCGCCGTATAATCCCAACCGGATGCGACCATGCCCTTCCCGTGAAACGGGACGGAGGGAAAATATTCCTTGGCAAGCGCAGTGAGCCGATTTTTTAGAAAATGCTTCATATGAAGGATAAATTACCATTGCCTGAGAAAAAAGTCATTAGCTATTGCCATAGCGACTTCGAAGTTCGTAGTCATGAGAATATTAAAACCAGACCGGTGTCTCTCGGTCTGGTATTGATGGCTGCGGGACTAAGACTCGAACCCAAGCAAAATTCACCCACGAATGATTTTCAACAGCTCATCCCGCATCTCCTCCATCTTCCCCTTCGTCTTCGCTTCAAGATTCAATCGCAGCAACGGCTCCGTGTTGGAAGCGCGCACGTTCCACCACCAGTCCCCCATCGGATCGACGGGGTCGCGGAAGTCCATGCGGATGCCGTCGATTTTGTTGATGGTCGTAGCTAGCGGGGCGTACTTGGCTTCTAACGCGGCGAGCACAGCGTCTTTGTCTTCAACCGTGGAGTTGATCTCGCCAGAGTGGAAGTATCGTTTCAGCGGCGCGACCAGTTCGGACAGCGTCTTGCCGGTGCGGGTCATCAGGGCGAAGACGGAGAGCATCACCAAGTCGGCGCACTCGGCGTTGTGCAACTCTCGGAAGAAGAAATGACACGATAATTCGCCAGCAAACAGGGCGTTTTCTTTGCGCATGTGCGGTTTGAGCAGGCCGTGACCGACCCTGGTGAACAACGGCCTACCCCCAGCAACGGTGATTTCCTCGGGCACTATCATGCTGCAGTTCACGGTATAGAGAACCTTCTCGCCAGGATTTTTTTCAAGCAGCACCGGCGCAAGCAACGCCAGAATCATGTCTCCGCGGACTATCTCACCCTTCTCATCGACGAGACCGACACGGTCGGCATCACCATCGTAAGCAACGCCGATGTCAGCGCCGGTTTCGAGAATTTTTTTCTTGAGCGCATCCAAAGTTTCTTCCTTGAGCGGGTTGGCTTCATGATTTGGAAAGCGTCCGTCCGGTTCCAGGTACATCCCCTCCCACGTGACGCCCTTGATCTGATCGAGAATGTCGGAGATGACCACGCCCTCCATTCCGTTGGCGGTATCGACCACGACTTTCAACGGACGCAGGCGCTCCGTATCAATCAACGTAAGCAACTTCCGCACGTACGCGTCTTGGACGCCAGTCGTCACGACGTGACCCTCGGGCTTAACAGGATACGGCCCGGCCATGGTCAGCTCGCGGACGTCCCACATCCCCGTCTCGGCGCCGATAGGCATGACGTCGCCGAAAACCATCTTGAAGCCGTTGTACTCGCTGGGGTTGTGCGAGGCGGTGATCATGATGCCGGCGTCATGCAGGTCGTAGTCGCCGACGGCGTAATAGAACATCGGAGTGGTCACCAAGCCGATGTCCACCACATCCGCGCCCTGGCTCAAAATGCCCTTAGATAAGGCATCAAACAGCATCGGGGTAGTTTGGCGCATGTCGCGGCCGACCACCACCGTCTGAGCCTTCGTGAATTTTACGAACGCTTGGCCAAAAGTATAAGCAAAATCAGCGTCCAGCTCCTCTGGGGACAAGGCTCGAATATCGTAGGCTTTGAAGACTTTCGGGTTGATGGACATATGCACGTTTTCCACTTCTATACATCGCATTTTTCGCGTATAATGTACGCATAATATTGTAGAGTCTAAATCCCTCAACCGCAACTTCCCGCATATGGGTTCGCTCAACACTATCATGCTCTTACTGGGCATGGTCCTCGTCGTCGTCATTCTTTGGCTGGTCGGCGTATACAACGGCCTTATCACTCTCCGCAACCGCACTGACGAAGCCTGGTCGGACATCGACGTACAGCTCAAACGCCGCTATGACCTCATCCCCAATCTCGTTGAGACGGTGAAAGGTTACGCCAAGCATGAGTCCGAGACGTTCCAGAAGGTCACCGATGCCCGCGCCGCCGCAATGGGCGCGCAGACCGTCGGCGACAAGGCCGCCGCGGAGAATCAGCTTTCGCAGACGCTCAAGTCGATCATGGCCGTGGCCGAAGCGTATCCGGAACTCAAGGCTTCGCAGAACTTCATGCAGATGCAGGACGACTTGAAGGATGCCGAAGACAAGATTCAGGCCGCTCGCCGCTTTTACAACGCCAACGTCCGCGACTTCAACACCAAGGTCCAAGTCTTCCCCAACAACATCATCGCCGCCCGGATGGCTTTCAAAAAGTACGACTTCTTCGAGGCTGCCGAAGGCGAACGCGCCGCAGTGCAGGTGAAATTCTAAACTTCTCATGACGACTTACGACTTCATCGCCGCCAACAAGCGGAAGACCGTGATGCTCATCGCGGTCTTCTCGGCGTTGGTGCTGTTCCTGGGCTGGGCCATCGATCAGGCCTACAACGGCGGGGGCTTTTTCCTCACGATTGCCATCGTCTACGCGACGGTCTCCGCATTGGTCAGCTACTACACCGGCGACAAGATCGCGTTGGCGATGTCCGCCGCGCAGCCGGTGACTTCGGCAGAGAATCCGTATCTGGTGCGCATGATCGAGAACCTGTGCATCTCGCAGGGCATGCCGATGCCGAAGGTCTACGTCATGAACGACCCGGCCATCAACGCCTTCGCCACCGGACGCGACCCGCAGCATGCGTCCGTCTCGGTCACCACCGGCGCAATCACCAAGCTCAAAAATGAGGAGCTGGAAGGCGTACTGGCGCATGAACTGTCGCACATCCAAAACTACGACATCCGCGTGATGACCATCGTCATCGTGCTGGTGGGCGTCATCTCGGTGCTGGCAAACATGTTCTTCCGAATGGGCCGTCTGGGCGGCAATCGCAACCGCAGGGACGGCAATGCGGCAGGCATATTCATGATCGTGGGCCTGGTGCTGCTGATCGTCTCGCCGATCATCGCGCAACTGATCAAACTGGCGGTATCACGACGACGCGAGTACTTAGCCGACGCCTCGGGCGCGCTGATGACCCGCTACCCGGAAGGCCTGGCCAACGCGCTCCGAAAGATCCAAGCCGAGAACATCCCGATGGTTCACGCCAACGCCTCGACCGCGCACATGTTCCTGGCCAGCCCGTTCTCCGGCAAGCCGTTCGCCGCGCTGTTCTCCACCCACCCGCCAGTCGAACTGCGAATCGCGGCGCTGGAAAAAATGGCGTCGCTCCCGCCTTCGTAAAGGTTAGAGGTAAGAGGTTAAAAGTCAGAAGATTCCCAATCCGGGAATCTCTAACCTGCCAACCTCTAACCTGTTACCTTTTACCTCTTACTTCAAACCTTCCAACCTCCTCACCTCCGTATGCACGACATTCTCGACAAATTCACCTCGCACCTGAAGAGCGTACTTGCCAAGGCCTACTCGCTGGCCGTGGAGATGCAATCGCCGGCCATCAACCCGGAACATTTGCTGTTGGCGCTGCTCCACCAAAAGGGCAGCATCGGCGGCGAGATTTTGCGCAAAGCCAACGTAAGCGCCGAAGAAGTGCGTCGCGTCATGCACTTTGCCGACGAGATGGCCAAGCGTGACCACGCGGTCGCCGATGGCGCTCCCCGCCTGTCCGAAGATGCCAAGCGTGCCGTAGAGAAGGCCGTGTTGACCGCGAATACCAACGAGCACAAGTACGTCGGCACCGAACACCTGCTCTCCGGCCTGCTGCAGATCGACTCCCCCGCCATAGACGCGGCCTTCACCGAACAGGACATCGACATCCGCGAATTGCGCGATCAAGTGACCACCGTACTGAAGAGCACTTCCAAGTTCCCGGAGATCACCGAGACTTTCGAAGAGGGCAAGACCCCCAAGAAGCCGGAAGAAAAAGCCGAGAAGAAGGCCGTCGCGGAAAAGAAGGCCGCACGCAAATCAGCCAACGCCAAAACCCCGGCGCTGGATTTCTTCTCGACCGAGCTCACCAATCCCAAGCTGCAGGAGAACATCGATCCGGTCATCGGCCGCGACAAGGAGATTGAGCGCACCATTCAGATCCTCTGCCGCCGCAGCAAGAACAACCCGGTGCTGCTCGGCGAGCCTGGCGTGGGCAAGACGGCCATCGTGGAAGGCCTGGCCAAGCTGATCGTCAACGGCGACGTGCCGGAAGTGCTGCAGGACAAACGCATCTTCTCGCTCGACCTCGGCTTGATGCTCGCGGGCACGATTTATCGCGGCGAGTTCGAGGGGCGCGTCAAGCAGATCATCGACGAAATGAAGAACAACCCCGACATCATCCTGTTCATCGACGAACTGCACAATATCATGGGAGCCGGGAGCACCAACGGCTCCATGGACGCCGCCAACATTCTCAAACCGGCATTGGCCCGCGGCGACATGCGCTGCATCGGCGCGACCACGCTTGCCGAGTTCAAGAAGCACATTGAAGCTGACGGCGCGCTTGAACGCCGCTTCCAGCCCGTCACCGTAGAACAGCCGTCGCAGGAAAATGCCATCAAGATCCTGAAGGGCCTTCGCGAAAACTACGAGACCTATCACGGCGTGACCATCACGGACGAGGCCATCGAGGCGGCCGTGGAGCTTTCCGAGCGCTACATGACCGACCGCCAGCTTCCCGACAAGGCCATCGACCTGATCGATGAGGCCTCTGCCTGCCTGCGCGTGGCCAATACCACCGAGAGCGACGTCAAGCGCATGAAGACCGTCGAGGAAGAACTCGACAAGGTGAAGCGCAAAAAGCAGAAGGCCGTTTCCGGCGAGAACTTCATCGAGGCGCTTGAGCTGAAGACCAAGGAAAAAGATCTGGAAAACGAGATGAAGGACCTGGGCCGCAAGGACAGCACCAAGGCCAAGGCCAAGATTGGGTCCATCGGCCGCAAGGAAATCGCCGGCGTGGTGGCCCGTGCCACAGGCATCCCGGTCAGCGACTTGCTGGCCGAAGAAAAGGAACACCTGCTCAAACTGGAAGATGCGTTGCGCGCACGCGTGGTCGGGCAGGAAGAAGCCATCACTTCGGTGGCCGAGCTGGTGCGCCGCGCCAAAGCCGGCATCTCCAGCCCCAACCGCCCGCTCGCCTCTTTCCTGTTCCTTGGCCCTTCCGGCGTAGGCAAGACAGAACTCGCCAAGACGCTGGCCGAGCAGGTCTTTCATGACCCGAACGCGCTCATCCGCATCGACATGTCCGAGTTCTCGGAAGGCTTCAACATGTCCAAGCTGGTCGGCGCGCCGGCCTGCTACGTCGGCTACCGCGACGAGACCAAGCTGACCGACGTGGTCAAGCGCCGTCCGCACTCGCTGGTGCTGTTCGACGAAATCGAGAAGGCTCACGGCGACGTCCACAACCTCCTGCTCCAAATCCTTGAAGACGGTCACGTGACCGACGCCACCGGACGCAAGATCAATTTCAAGCATTCCATCATCGTGATGACGTCCAATGTCGGCTCCAGCGTGCTACGCCAGGAACCGATGGGCTTCACCACCAAGAAGCAGGGAGAAGTCTCGAAGGCCGAGACCGAAGAGACCCGAAACGGCATCATGAAGGAACTTGAGAACTCCTTCCGTCCCGAATTCATCAACCGCATCGACAAGATCGCCATCTTCAATCCGCTCTCGCAAAAGGATCT
>JAHFIW010000011.1:0-12877 GCA_023246195.1 bacterium | reverse complement strand
GACGAATTGGGCAAGCGCCTCAAGACCGACTACGACGTCGACCTCGCTTACGACGACGGCACCGTGACGATGGTCGCCGAAAAGAGCTGGAACCCGCTTTACGGCGCACGCGGCGTGCGGCGCCAAATCCAGGAGCTGGTGGAGAACTCGCTGGCCAAGGAGCTGCTCTCCGAGAACTGCGGCCCGGGCGACACCGTGACCGTCGTTGCCAAGGACGGAGTCATCGTGATTCAACGCAAGAAAGCGACCTCACGAGCAAAAACCCATGCCTAACGACCGCACTCAATCCCCCTCCCTTCAAGACCAACAGCGCTGGAAGCGCGAGCTGGAGGTTTCGCAGCTGCTTTCGCAGCAACGGTCGCCGGGATTTTTTCCCGGTCCCGGCGCGGCGGACGGAGGGTCTGGTGGCGGAGGCGGCAGCAAGGCGGTTGGAGGAGGAGCGGAAGCCCAGATGGCATCCGCAGGAAAGGATATCCTTTCGGGGGAAATGAGCGCCTCGGATGCCGCCACTCAACTGGCGGCAACGGCGCTCAAGCAGGCACTGGAAAAATACGTCTGGCCGATCGTTCCTGATGTCGTCGACGGCTCCGGATTCGTGGCCCTCACTACTCTTCAAATCTACTGGGTCGCCAGCTGGTTCAAAGTGAGAGGCACGCAGCCCATGAAGATGTGGGAACATCTGGTTCTCGGCCTCTGCACCATGTTTGAACTCTTCATCTTGGTCGCCGTACTTACCCTCCTCTCGCTCCAAATCTGCATGATAACGCCGTCATGCATCGCTGACATGTCATCGCAATTCAGCTTCGGTGACCTCTTTTCCAGCCTTAACTTGTTCTGAGCGCCGCCGCGTATGAATTTTAAGAAAATCCTCCTCTTCATCGGTTTTCTCGCCGTTTCGGTCGGCATCGCTTTTGGACTCTATTACATGTTCTTTCGCGCGGCCCCGACCGGCGTGACCCCTGCAGGCAACGAGAACATCAACGCCGGAACCGGCGGACTGCCGACCGCGGGCACAGGAGTGCCGCCGACCGGCGGCGTCAATGCGCCCACCGCCCTGCCGCCGACAAACGTGCCGACCGTCTCCCCCACTGCCAACGGCGGACTCACTGCCGTGACGCCGGTGGCTGCGGTACCCACCGTCGGAGCGTCGCTTTCAAGCAGCGGCCAACTCAACTATTACAATCGTGCCGACGGAAAATTCTATCGGGTGGGAACGGACGGTACGGTATCCTCACTGAGCAATAACGTTTTTTTCGACGTCAGCAGCGCCAAGTTCGACCCCAAGGGCAACAAGGCCATCCTCGAGTATCCCGACGGTTCCAACGTCATGTACGACTTCACCACCAACAAGCAGGTGACGCTCCCCGCGCACTGGAAAGACTTCGACTTCAGCCCCTCAGGCTCGCAGATCGTGGCGAAGAGCCTCGGTACCGACCCTGCCGCGCGGTTCCTGGTCACCTCCAACCCCGACGGCACCAATGCCCATCCGTTCCAGGAACTTGGAGACAACCAAGACAAGGTGCAGGTGGCATGGTCGCCCAACAACGACATCCTCGCCACGGCCACTACCGGACAGCAGTTGGACGTCGATCGCCAGGAGGTCTACTTCCTCGGTCAATACGGACAAAACTTCAAGTCGATGGTAGTGGAAGGCCTTGGCTTCCAGCCAAAATGGGCACCAAGCGGCCAACAGATGATGTATAGCGTCTCCGGCCACGCCAACGACTGGAAACCGGACCTGTGGGTGGTCGACGCGCAAGGCGACAATATCGGCCGCAATCGTCGCAACCTGAACGTGAGCACCTGGGCCAACAAATGCACCTTTGCCGACGACAACACCATGTACTGCGGCGTACCCAACGATCTTCCGCGCGGTGCCGGCCTGCAGCCGGCCATCGCCGACTCTACGCCAGATACCATATACAAGATCAGCCTGACCACCGGCCTGCAGACGAAGGTGGCCGTCCCCGAAGGCTCGCACACCGTCGATACCATGATGCTCTCCGCCGACAAAAAAACGCTGTACTTCACCGACAAGGGCACGGGCGTCCTCAACAAAATCGCACTGTAAATGAACCACGGAGAGTATGCGCCAATCGAACCTCTTCATCGCCGTAGTCATCCTCGGGTCGGGAATCCTGCTGTTCCTCTTTGGTCTGGCCGCATTGTCTCCCGTGCCGACCAACGTCAATGGCGGAGCGAGCCTCTCTGATCGCGTGATCGTGCCGCTGAAGCATCCCACCTTTGCCTTCGGCAATCCCGTCAACGGGCCGAAGGACGCGGCCGTCACGATATTCTCATTTGGCGACTACCAGTGCGCGCCGTGCGCCTCCGTGAACGATGCGCTGACGCAAATCAGAAAGGATTACCCCAATGACGTCCGCGTGGTCTGGAAGGACATGCCGAACCAGTCGCTTCACGCGCTGTCAGTAGACGCTGCGGCTGCGGCCCGTTGCGCCGGCGACCAAGGGGCCTTCTGGGAATACCATTCGCTGCTGATGGCACAGCAGGCCGCGCTCGATGCCAAGAATTTCACCTCCATGGCCGCACAGCTCGGATTGAACATCGACAGCTTCCAAAGCTGCATCGACACCAAGCGCGACGTGCCGCAAGTCAAAAAGGACCTTCAGGAGGGACTGCAGCTGGGCATTGACGCGACGCCGTACCTGTTCATCAATGACCGCGCCGTCAAAGGCGACATCGGATTGGAGCAGCTACGAGGGTACGTGGACTCCGAGATGGCCAAGGCCGGCAAACCGCAGCTTCAACGCAAGCCCTAGCAACGCAAGGTACCAGGACCTGCCAAGCACCTCCGTAAACGGTCGCGCGATGACCACGGAGGTGCTATTATTTATGCAAGAATCCTGCTTATGACCACACGAAGCGCCCGAATCCCGGCAAGTATCGCAGTAGCCTTTTTTGCGCTAGTCCTCGCGGCACCGATGATTCCGCCGGCCTACGCCGATACGCCCGTGGCAGCTCCCGCAGCGGCCCAGACCATCAACGGACCGTCGCTGATAATCCCCATCCCCAACGTCAAATTCAGCGATGTCCAGGTGGTAGATACGGGCGGCGCGCGGATCATCGACGTCCCCTGGATTGCGGATTACGTGGCCGGCGTCTACAAGTACTCCATCGGCCTCGCCGCGCTCATGGCCACGGTGATGTTCATGGTCGGCGGCTTCCAGTACCTCACGGCAGGCGGCGACGTCAGTCGCGTCAAAGCCGGCAAGAAGCGCGCCACCGACGCCCTCATCGGCATGCTGCTCGTGTTCGGCGCCTACGCCATCCTGAACTTGGTAAATCCCAACACGCTGACGTTCAGTGCCCTGCGAATTAAGACGGTCGCCCGCAACTCATTCACGATGCATGATCCGGCACCGACCGTAAGCGGCGGGACTAGCGTGGCAGGCGCCTCGGCCGACCAGTCTTGTTTCAGGAAAACCTTTGGAGCGAGCGATGCCGAAGTGAGCGCCCAAGTCACGCAAGTCAACTGGCTTGGACACAAGGTTACCGTACATAAATTGGCGGCCGCCGACTGGCAAGCGGCATTCAGCGAGATGGAGAGCGCCTCGCCGAACAGCCCCATCGGGAAATGGATGACCATCGTCCGAGGAGAGGCGTGGTACGACGGAAGTTGCGCGAAAGGAAGCGCTTTCGGCGGCCATTATGAACCGCGCATGGCCAAACTTGATGCCAAGAGCGCAGCCGGAGGAAAAAAGACGTGCGACAGCTGTGACCTTCATGTCTTCGGTCTGGCTGTCGACATCGACCCCTGCAATAACCCCTCGCTGCGCAACGACCCGATCAAGACGAACATGTCTCCCGAGCTCGTGCAGATGATGGCATCGCACCATCTTTACTGGGGAGGACTCGGCTGGAGCGGCAAATCTGATCCAAATTTTATCGGCTATCACGACGCCATGCATTACGAGTGGCATGGGATGTGCTACCAATGAACGCAGGACCTCCTGAACATGCCACATGCCTATGTCGCACTCCACCCATAAAAAATCGCAGAAAAAACGGTACGCCTCAATTCTGCTGATGGCCGCGCCTGTTCTTTTCCTGCTGCTCGCGACGACGCTGCTCTCGACGCATGCCGCGCTTGCCGACTCCACCGAGACCTTCGCGCCCTCGCTCACCATCCCCATCCCGAACGTCAGCCTCAGCGGCATAAAAACGTCCAGCACGTCCGGCTACGTGGACATTCCCTGGATGGCCGAGTACATCACCGGCGTCTACAAATACTCCGTCTATCTGGCCGGACTGTTGGCCACGGTGATGTTCATGGTCGGCGGCTTCCAGTACCTCACGGCAGGCGGCGATGCCAGCCGCGTCAGTGCCGGCAAGAAGCGCGCCACCGACGCGATCGTCGGCATGCTGCTGGTACTGGGAGCCTATGCAATCCTGAATACGGTCAATCCAGGATTGGTATCAGTTACCGCATTGCGTGTTCCGCTCCTTGAAGGCGTCGCTTTTGCCCCTTACGCCGGAGCTGACCTTCCCGGTGCCGTAAAAGGAACGAAGCCTCCGGTCGGTGTCACTCCTGCAGACCGCGTCTCCATGGACAAGCCCTATACGTCCCTGACCGTGCCGCCCCAATCTGACTGCCCAAAATCCCTCATCACGCAGAGCCTTCGAGACGCGGCGATGAAAGTCCAGCACGAGACGGGAATTCCCGCTGCCGGACTCCTCGCGCAGTATTCCCTGGAAAGCGCCGACGGAAGATCGTGCATCGGGCCGACGGGGAAAAATTTCAACTGTTTCGGAATCATCTGCTTCGCGTCGGGATATAAGGCGACGTGGCTGCACCAGGATGCTCCGCCGACCTGCCCAAGTTCCTGCTCTCCGGCAAAGAACGGCAGCGGGTGGATATGCTGGCAGACCTACAATTCAGTCGAAGAGGCATTCAACGGTTACGCCCACAGCACGATCTTGGCGGGACCTTATAAGGGTTGGGAGCAATACAACGGAACGGCTGAGGGATTCGAACGGTTCATCGGAGAAATCTATGCGGGAAATCAAGACTACGCAAATGCGGCCATCTCACGAATGAAGATCAACTGCCTAGTGCAGAAATAACGGCGACAACCTTGCCCGGAACGCCGGCCACCTTTGACAAAAGGCCGTTTTTTGCTAAGATGCGGTGTTGCTCTTTACCCCCAAAAAAAGGATTCGCCAATGCTCGCATATTTTTGGCTGCTGCACGTCGCCGTCGCCGCAACGATCGTGACGGTAATCGGCCTGCTAAACCGCGCCGACCACCTGCGTTTTCCGGCACAGGCGCCGGTCCGCAAGCTCGATGACCGACTCCCGTCATGGCTGACCGACCTGGAGTCGCTCGGTTTCCAGACGTTCGAAACTGCGGATACGTCGGTTGCGTCCGCAGCTCCGCAAGGAAGCTACACCGTCTGCGTGAGCACGCCCCGTCCCGACAGTTTCTGTCGTGCGTGCGGAAGCCAATCCATTCGCATGCTGGGAGAAACCGGCATGACGGTAAAGAAGACCGGGAGGAGGATCTTCTGGCTCGGCTGGGCCTGCGGATGCTGCGGTAACGCTGAACTTTCGCACCGTAACGCCATCCGGTTCCTCAGCATGCTGCTGGCGGAAAACCGCAACATGATGGACGTCGTCTTACTGGCGAGGCGGCAATCCGGCAAACCTCTCTACGAGATGATTACGGCCATGTTGGCGCAAAATGAAGACGCGCTGCAAGATCGCGTCAGGCGTTCGGCAATCCTGCGAGCGATCCTGCCGGAAGAGAAGAACGCAAAAGTACTTCCCTTCCGACCACGAGCAAAGACGCGTTCCCGAAACCGCTTCTAGCACCCCGAGCCGCGTCACTTGACGCGGCTTTTTCATTGGCGTACCAAGCGTTGCGATGCCACCTCATTCATGCGAAAATGCACAGGTATGAAAGCTCCCGCAACCGTCTTCGCCTGCCAATCCTGCGATGCCCAAAGTCCCAAATGGACCGGCCAGTGCCTGCAATGCGGCCATTGGGGCACCATGAGCGCCGAATCCGCACCGACCAAAAAAGCCAGCGTCTCGTTCGGTGCGGCCGGTGCTGCCGCCGCAGCCGCCGCAAAGCCGGCGAAGATCGCCGCCTTCGACGGCCTGGCTTCGGAACGCAAACGGCGCATCCCTACCGGCATCGCCGAGGCCGACCGCGTTTTCGGCGGCGGCGTCGTTCCCGGATCCATCACGCTGCTCGGAGGAGAACCGGGTATCGGCAAATCCACGTTGTCCATCATGCTGGCCGCTCGTCTGGCTGCCACCGGCAAAAAAACCCTGTACGTTTCTGGAGAAGAGTCCGCCAGTCAAGTGAAAATGCGCGCAGATCGCCTCGGCCTGGGACAAAAGAACCTCTTCTTCCTGAGCGAGACCGACGTCGCGGTCCTGTCATCCACGATACTTTCAGAAAAGCCGGCCTTTGCGGTAATCGACTCGATACAGACGCTGCATTGCGATGACGTGCCTGCCGAGGCCGGAGCCGTCGGGCAAGTGCGCGCGGCCGCGGCGCGGTTGGTATCACTGGCAAAGTCGTCCGGCGTTCCCCTGCTGCTCATCGGCCACGTCACCAAGGATGGCAATGTCGCCGGCCCGAAGACGCTGGAACATTTGGTCGACACGGTGCTGTCCTTCGAAGGTGAACGCGACCATCCGCTGCGCATGCTGCGCTCGCTGAAGAACCGTTTCGGCTCCACCGACGAAAGCGGCATCTTCGAGATGAACGACGCCGGCCTCTCAGAGATCAAAAATCCCTCGGCCTATCTGTTGGACGCGCGACTCGAAAGCGTCCCCGGTTCGGCGATTTCCTGCGTCATGGAGGGCTCGCGACCGGTGCTAGTGGAAATTCAGGCGCTGGTGCAAAAGACCTCATTCGGATTCCCCTCGCGCAAGAGCTCCGGAGTCGACCAGTCGCGTGTAGACATGCTGCTGGCCGTGCTCAGCCGCCGCGCCGGACTGGACTTCGGTCAATACGACGTTTTTGTCAACGTGGTGGGCGGCATCAAGGTGAAGGAACCGGCAGCAGATCTTGCAATCGCCCTGGCGTTGGCATCGGCATTCAAACACGTGCCGCTCCCCTCCCGCCTGGCGGCATGGGGTGAGCTTGGACTCGGCGGAGAAATTCGCCCCGTCACGGCACATGACCGCCGTCTGTCAGAAGCCGCAGCCCTCGGCATGACCACGGCCGTCGCGGGATTCCCGCGCTCCTCCGGTACCAAAAAGCCCATTGCGGGCATACGCGCAGTGGACGCGAGAACCATCAAGGATGCGATTGCGGCAATGAGTCCGCTGACAGCGAGCGTGCCGGTCGGGGCGATACGAAAAATCGCATAGCTATTCCAAATGCACTCGCTCCGCCGCCGCCTTCAAGTCCTTCCTTAGGGCCTCATGCCGCTCAAGTTCAGGATCTTCTTCCAATATGGCCTCCGCCGCTTGTTTGGCATCGGCAATCAGCCTGGCATCGCCAAAAGCGGCCATCAGGAATTCGGGGAACCCGGATTGGGCCGTGCCGAGGATATCGCCGGGGCCGCGCATCTGCAAATCTTTCTCGGCCAGCGAAAAGCCGTCCTTGTGACGTACCACGGCCATCATGCGCTCCTTCACGTTGGGCGAGAACATGCTCGGCAACAAGTAACAGAACGAGGGATGCTCGCCGCGACCGATGCGCCCGCGGAACTGATGCAGCTGCGACAGGCCGAAGCGTTCGGCCCCCTCGATGCACATCACGCTGGCGTTGGGCACGTCCACGCCCACCTCCACCACCGAAGTCGAGACCAGCACCATGATTTTTTTCGCCAAAAAGTCGGCCATCACTTTTTCTTTTTCATCTGCCGAGAGCTTGCCGTGCAACATGCCGAGCGAAATGCCCCGAAGCTCGTTCTTGCGCAGATTCTCATATTCCTCCGTTACCGAAGCCGCACCCATGAAGTCCGAAGGATCGATCAGCGGGCAAACCACGAAGGCCTGCCGACCTTCGGCGACTTCTTCGCGGACTTTTTCGTACGCCTTGGCGCGTTCCTTAGAGAGCACCAGACGCGTCTCAACCTCGATGCGGCCCTTCGGTTTTTCTTTGATCAGGGACAAGTCGAGATCACCGAACATGGCCAGCGCCAGCGAACGCGGAATCGGCGTGGCGGTCATGGAGAGCAGGTGCGGCTCGACGTCGGGAATGCCGCTCTTCCCCACCAACAGGCTGCGCAGACGCACGCCAAAACGATGCTGCTCATCGACCACGGCCAACGCCAGCGCGTTGAACTTGAGCGCATCTTCCACCAGCGCGTGCGTACCGACGACGACCGCGATTTCGCCATCGGCGATTTCCTTACCGAGCAGCTCCACTTCTTTTTTGGTCTTGCAGACGATCTCCCTGCCGCCACGCACCGCGCGCTTATACGACTGCGTCCAAATGGCCACCGTAAACGGCTGGCGCTTAAAAAAGCGCGATAACGTGGCAAAATGCTGCGCTGCTAAGATTTCCGTCGGAGCCATCAGCGCGGATTGATAGTCGGCGCGGGCCACGTTCATCATGGCGATTGCCGCAGCTACGGTCTTGCCGCTGCCCACGTCGCCGTCGAGCAGACGATGCATCTGAAAACCGGTGGTCATGTCGGAAAGCACGGCCCAGGCGGCCTTGCGCTGGTCGTCGGTAAGCGTGAAGGGCAGCCCTTTCACGAACGACTTCGTGGCCGTCTCGTCAAAGGGAATCTTCGGCGCAGGACGTGCCTGTCGCAGACGACGCATCTTGCCGATAGAAAGCTGCATCCGCAGCATCTCGTCGAAACCGATGCGACGACGGGCTTTGGCGACATCTTCGGCACGCGCTGGAAAATGCGCCTGCCGGACGGCGTCCGCCAATGACGACAGCGCGTATCTGACGCGCATGTTTTCCGGCAACGGGTCAGTGAGTTGCGATGCCGCCGGCAATGCCAGGCGCGCCACGAGACGCAGCGTCTGTTGGGTAATGCCGTTGGTGGTGGGATAGACCGGCAGCAGGTCTTCGCCCGCGATTGCATTGCCGTCTTTCAGGTCCGCAACGGCCTCCACCTGCGGATTCTGCAACTGCACGCCGAACTTTGACTGCGTCACCTTTCCCGAAAACCGAAATGACGCACCCTCCTGCAGCGACTTGGCGCGATACGGCTGATTGAACCAAATCGCCCTGATCTCTGCCGTGCCGTCG
The DNA here is from genome assembly GCA_023246195.1 of bacterium. GTDB lineage: Bacteria > Patescibacteriota > Patescibacteriia > SG8-24 > SG8-24 > JAHFIW01. The sequence goes on along the minus strand of JAHFIW010000011.1, from coordinate 3,684 downwards.
GTGAGAGTAGCCTCGGAAATCGACATGCGTCGTCCAAAACGCGGACGGCTCCTCGCGCTGACCACCTGCGCGATGACCGACACGTTCGTGCCCGGCTCAATCTCAGCCAAGGGCGTGCCGGTTTGGAAATTCTCGTGACGGCTGGGGAAATGCAAAAGCACGTCGCGCACAGTCGCGAGCCCCAGCTCAGCAAGCAGCGCGGAACGGCGCTTTGCTACCGGCCCCAAGGCAGAAACGGGCGTTTCCAAAGTCAGCATATGACGCTAATCATAGGCCAAAAGCCGCATCAACACTAGAAAACAACATCCATCGCTAACCTTAGCCAAAATTAATGATGTCTGACCCCATGGATAACTCTCGCCAAGCGCCGTGGATGATTGACAAAGGCCCTATTTTCTGCTATGGTGTTTCGTTACGTTAGGTGGCTTTTTCCACCCAGCGCTGACACCGGAGGATACGATCATGACGACGAATCAGCAGGCTCAGGCTCTTTCCAACACCGATTCGAAGCCGGCCGCGGCTTCCAAGACCGCGCGCACCATCCACGTGCACACGTGCATGACGGCCGTCGAATGCTTCGACGACGCCGTGCAGAAGAACATGGACAACGGCCGCGTAACGGAGTCGGCGGCCGTGCGCAAGGCGCTGCCGTGGGGCAACGGCACGCTGCTCAAGCAGATCAAGGACGACGAGGAAGCGAAGAAGTTCGTCGACTTCCTGAACCGTGAGCGCGGCGAGCACGGCAAGCTGCCCCGCGCGGAAAAGCCGCTTCACGCGGAACGCCCCAGCGGTCCCAAAATGACCACGGCGACCGAGGTGAAGAACTGGCTCGAAGCCTCGCCGCAACCGTTCAAGATGGCGGCCGACCTGTACCGCCACATCGATCGCTGGGACTCGGAAGAGATCCAGAAGATCGAGAACATGATTGCCGACGTCCTCAACACGGCCAAGCGCAAGGAGTACTTCCAGCGAGGGGTCGTGCTGACCGCGGAAACGATCGACCAGGCCAGCGAGGAGGTCAAGATCTTCATCGGGAGGGTCAAGCGCTTCTCGCAGCCCAAGCCGTCGTCGAACGCTCGGCGCCCGCGGGGTAACTCCAGCGGCTACCGAGCTCCCTCGAACGTCGCGAACGGCGACAACGCCGACCGCAAGCACGACGGACCGAAGGTCACCGTGAAGCCCACCGACTTGGAAAGCCAGGCTGTGGGACTCAAGGAGACCGTCGCCCGCATGGAGGCCAACCTCCAGGCGACGACCTACGCCGACACCGTCGAGGCGCAGGAGAGCAAGCTCCAGGCCATCAACGCCATCAAGGCGAAGAAGCTGGAACTCGCGAACGTGCGCGCCCAGATCACCGCCGAGCAGCAGGCCCGAGCGGACGCCAAGAAGAAGGCGCGCATCGCGCACGCCGAAGCCTCGAGCGCGGCCAGCCGCACGATCCCGACCGTCTACAAGACGAAGGAGAAGGCCGGCGCGAAGTCCGAGACCCAGAAGGGCAAGAAGCAGCGCTGAGCTGTCACCGGACTCCACCGGTGCGAACAAAAGGCACTCCCCGACCTCCGAACGTCGCAAGACGTTCGGAGGTCGGGACTCACCATGCAGTTCTCTGCATGGTTTTCTTTTTGCGCGAAAATGGCACGAAAAAACACCAGATTACCTGGTGTGTTTTCGTGGTGCGTCCGCGACGATTCGAACGTCGGACCTCAGCCTTCGCAGGGCTGCGCTCTATCCATCTGAGCTACGGACGCAGGTGATGCTAAATTTTCAGGACCCTTCCGACGAAATCGGAGAACGGCTCCGTGTCTTCTTCGAGGTCCTCGCGGATGAACTTGCCGAGAATCTGCCGGACTTCGTTCGGGTTCATCTCGCCAAGATCGATGACCATTCGCGGAACGGCGATGCCCTTGAACTCGATGTACAGCGACTTCACTTCGGGTGGTTCGTAAATCATCCAAAAGCGGCTGATGTCCCTGAACCGCCGAGTCGTCCGACCGAACCTGACTCCCGTTTCGGTGATGCCGAACCTGACCTTCTTCGGCTCTACCACCGAAGTAAGGTAGACGATCAGCGCAAACATCACGATGATGAGTGCGAAGAGAAAGTTAGCAGAAACCACGGTATAAATCAAGAGCCCGAGACTCAAAAGGCATATTGTCACATACCAAAGCCGTCCGCGCTCATAACGGCGGTACTCCAGCACCTCCCATCCGACAGATTCCGGACCGAAGGCCCCTTCCGCTAATTCTACCGTCAATTCCTCCCTGTTCTTGGCTTCCATAAGGCAAAAAACCTACTTTTGCTTACTCTCTATATATACTCCATTTTACCATGCATGACCAGAGCGCCGACCGTGGATAACGCCTATGTGCCAAGATATTCCACGAAATAAAACAACACTCCGGAGAGCACCGACAGCGTCCAAAGCACCAAGAACGTCGCCGTCGTCTTGGCGCAAATACGGAAGTAATTGATGCCCTTGGCATAGCGCTTCCAGGCCACTGCCATGAAAACGACCAGGGTCACGAACATTACCAGCGACAACGTACCGTGAAAGATCGCCAATCCGATTTCGAATTTGGAATCCGCCTTTGCTCCCTCGTCGTGCGTGAGCGCGCGATACGCCATGTAGCTGATATTGAAGAGAACTTCGTAACTCAAGGCGAGCAGGGCCAGTCGGCGAAGAAAGACATTCCGCTTGTAACCGCGATAAATGACCGTAAAGATGGCGGAGGAGACGAACATCTCCGCGATGAGACTGACGGTACTGTAAAGTGGTGCGTGCATGAAATTACGGATCTGAATGATGCTTAAAGTATAGACAATTTCCAGCAAGAGTACTAACAACGAATACTGTACGATAACACTGCACCAAAAAGTCGGTGCGCGCCGTAGAATCATATGCAAGGACTTACGGCGTGATAAGCCCGTGCGTTCATTCAATTACTCCACCTATGATGCGAAAGAACACTTCATTTATCGTCTCGGTCGCCGCGATGGCCCTCATCGGTTCAGCAATGGCCCTGACCGCATTTGCACAGTCGCCTAACGCGGAGCAGGGGGCGGCAGGATTACACGGCCGCGGACGTGGCGGGCGACCGCAAGGTGTCGGCATGCGGCAGCACGGAGAAGGCGTCTTTGGCACGGTCACCGCAATCAGCGGGACGACCATCACCGTCGAGAAGAAAGGCTTCGGGAAAAATGCCGCCACGCCTCCCGTGACGACCTACGTCGTTGACGCCAGCACGGCGACGATCGACAAGAACGGTGTCGCGGCCACCCTTGCCAGCGTGGCCGTCGGCGACATGATCTCGGTAACCGGCACGGTAAGCGGAACTGCGGTCACCGCCAAGACGATTCATGACGGCAGGCCCGCGATTGGAAAAGGCAACCGCGAAATGCAGGATGACGCATCTGGCACGAATACGCCCGGCGCCAACATGCCGACCGCTCCCTTGATCGCGGGCAACGGCCAACCAGTGGTCATGGGCAGCGTCACGACGATCAGCGGCAACACCCTCGACATCACCAACAAGGCAGGTGCGTCATACTCGATTGATGCCTCTGGCGCCAAGATTACCAAATCCGGCAAAGACGCCGCCATCGCCGATGTGGCAGTGAATGACGTCGTGCTCGTGCAAGGCGCGATCAACGGCACTTCGGTCACCGCATCCAGCGTCATCGATC
>JAHFIW010000010.1 GCA_023246195.1 bacterium | reverse complement strand
CAGCGTCACGACGATCAGCGGCAACACCCTCGACATCACCAACAAGGCAGGTGCGTCATACTCGATTGATGCCTCTGGCGCCAAGATTACCAAATCCGGCAAAGACGCCGCCATCGCCGACGTGGCAGTGAATGACGTCGTGCTCGTGCAAGGCGCGATCAACGGCACTTCGGTCACCGCATCCAGCGTCATCGATCAGACCTTTGCGCATCCGACCGTCGCGGCTGACGGCAGCATGATACCGCAGTCGCAAAAGCACGCCGGCTTCTTCGGAGGCATGCGCGACTTCTTCAGTCACCTGTTCGGCTTCTAAGCAGAAGCGTCCGAAATGAAAAATCCGCCCCTTACACGGGCGGATTTTTCGCATTTCGGCCTATGAAGACTGCTCGTCACGGAAAATCTTGATCCACTCGCGCATGACTTCGCCGGGGCAGGAAGTGGATGCCCCAGAAACTTCGCCGTGACCGAGGACGTTTTCCGCGGACACTTCGTACTTGGCCATCAGCGCTTTCAGCAGGGCGGCCAGTGCCATCATCTGCCCGATGGTCGGCGGCTCCAAGTCGAAGTGGCCGGCCAGGCAGATACCGAGCGACTTTCCGTTCATGTCATCGGCACGGCAGTGCGCTCCGCGGACGTTGTCGGCACGGCCCTTCTGCAAGCGCCCGTCGGCCTCGATGAAGTAGTGATAGCCGATGTCATCCCATTCCCTGCTCTCCACGTGATAACGTCGCACGGCCTCCGCCGTAGTGAGGTCGCGAGCAGTAGCCGTGTGATGGACTATGAGGTAGCTGACGTGGTCGGAACGAAGTTCCATAGGCGTAAGATGTCAGTGGTCACGTCTTCTGCCGACGGTTCTCCGTCGACGGTCATGACCGACCACTTTTCGTAGAGAGGCGTCCTTTCGGCGTAAAGATCGGCCAGCGTCTTTTCGATGCCACCGACGATGCCGCGCGGCATGCCGCCAATCCGCTTCTCGAGAACCGACAGTCCGCAATGCAAGTATACCACCGTCGACTCAGCGGCGACTTTCCGCATGGCCGCCTCCGAATAGACGACGCTGCCGCCAGGCGCAAGCACGGTCGCGTCACGCAGGCTTTCGATGACCGTCTTCGCTTCCGATTCCAAAAAGCGCTCGCTCCCCAATCCGTCCAGCACCTTCTGCAGCGACTCTCCCCGTTCGGCCTCGATGACCTTGTCGGTGTCGACAAACGCAAAACCCAATCTCGCCGCCAGCAACTTGCCGACGGAAGACTTTCCCGAGCCTGGCATGCCGATAAGGGTGACAATCATATCCCATAAAGGATATCAGAGGACTTCACGGTTGACACGCGCCTGAAATCGTGATAGCGTGGCAGCCGGTTTCTCCCTCCGCAAAAGAAAAGACGAAAGGACGAGCGCATGTTCAAAATGATCCGCAGCGTCGCCGATTTCCGACTGGTCATTCTCGTCACCCCGGCCGACGCGGGACCGGACACGCCGGGCGCGAAGTATTACCACTACGCGACATGGCACGTCGGCATTCACGCGAAGGGCATTTTCGGCGAAATTACTCGGGCTGCCGCGCTGGACTACTTCTGCCGGCACGCCGACGGGTCCGATTTCTCCGAGCACCCGCAGGAGCGCTTCCCCACCATCGAAGCCGCAACGGCCTACGTGGAGCAGAAGCGGCAGGAACACCACGCGAGGCTTCGGCAAACGGCCGAGTCGACCAGGCAAGAAACCGACGGCTGACGGAAACATGGACCGCGCTACTTATGCGCGGTTTTTTATTGGCAGCTTCCGAATAAGCAAACGACGCGATTCAGGAAAACTTGGCGAGAACGCGGTGTCAAATGTGCAAAAATCATTGACTTTTGACCCTTTTCTGCTAGGATTACCGTTTGCCTATGCCGTTCACCCAAGGCGCACTGGAAAATATCGCGGACAAGGGCGTGCTCGAGCGTGGGCAACGCTATTTTGAAGAAGGCCGCGTACACGAACCCCGCTTCGTTTTCCCTTCTTCTAAGAGCGTCCGCGCGACGGGAACGGTCTTAGGCACCACCCGCTATCGCGTCTCCATGGAAGTAGATTTGGTCGAGGACATCGTCACCTTCCAATCCTGCACCTGCCCCTACGACAGGGGCGGTGCCTGCAAGCACGTGGTCGCCCTCGGCCTTGCCGCCATCGCCGACCTTGCACGCTCGACCGTCGACGGTTCGTCTTCCGTCCTGCCGCAAAAAATGACCGACATCCTCAATGAGTTTTTCAACGAACGAGGCATCGCCGTCAACAGTTCTGATGCCATGAAGCTGGCCTCGCGCCTGGCGGGTACAGGAGCCTCTACGACGTCGGCTGACGGAAGAATGCCCATCTTGCGCGACTACGGACTCGACGGCATCAGGCTGGTCATTTCCTACGACCGTAAGCGCGACTCGCTCGGCGTGCGCCCCGAAGCGCTCTATGGACCGCATGCGATAATGCCCGGCGACCCCAATGTCGCCGATCGCGGCGAGGAAAAGCCCGTACGCGGCCGCCGTGTCGCCTATCGCCTGAACCGAGACTGGCATCAAGAACGCAAGTGCCTGCAAGATTTGGACTTCGCGCTCGAGATCGGCGTCGACTCCCACGGCGTCTGGCAGGCCATCGGCGGACAGGAAATCTACCGATTCATCAGCGAGACGATTCCGGATACGCTCTCTCACTACGAGATCGTCCCCGACGCATCCGCCAAGCGCCTGTTCGAAACGCGCGCCGAAGTCATCGACGCCGATTGGAAGACGTCCATGTCCGAGCGCGGCTTCATGGATTTTTCGGTAGCCTGGCATTGCAAGGGCGCAGGCATCACCGAAGCGCAGCTGGCCCGGATGATGGAACGCGGCGATCCCTATGTCAGGCGCTCCGACGGTTCTTTTTTGGAACCGAAAAACCCCGATGACGTCGGGCAGATGCTCGACTTCATGAATCATGCCAAGCGACGCGCCGACGGCACCTTTGCCATCGAGATTTCGCGCGCACCGGAAATGCTGTCGATCATCGCCGGCGCCGACCACGGACGAAAGGTCGCGATGGACAGGCGCATCAAGACATTCCTTGAGGAAACTCAGGCAGGAAAGCCGATAGGAAAAATTACGCTCCCCTCCTCGCTGGCATCGGTGCTTCGCCCGTACCAAAAACGCGGCGTCGAATGGGGAATGTTCCTGCGAAAGCACGGTTTCGGCGGCATCCTCGCCGACGAAATGGGCTTGGGCAAGACGCTACAGGTGCTGGCGCTGCTGTCGACCGATACGGGCTCGGCACGCCGTCGCAAGAGGCTTCCGTCGCTGGTAGTCTGTCCAAAAACGCTCATCGGCACCTGGATGCAAGAATCCGCCAAATTCACGCCGAACCTAAAGACGCTGGCGATCGACGGTTCCGCATCCGAGAGGCTCGCGCTCATGGATCGCGTTGCGGAAGCCGACCTCGTCGTGACGTCCTATTCGTGCCTGCTACGAGACGTCAGCATCTACGCCGAACGCGGACTCACCTTCCGCTACTGCGTGCTCGACGAGGCGCAGTACGCCAAGAACGGAAAAACCGGTACGGCTCGGGCGGTCAAACAGGTCGTTGCCGACCACCGTCTGGCGCTTTCGGGCACGCCGCTCGAGAATGGCGTCCACGAGCTATGGTCAATCTTTGATTTTCTGATGCCCGGCTTCCTCGGCGAACACCATGAGTTCCGCCGCCGTTTTGAGCGGCCCATCCATGAACGTCGCGACAAGCAGGCGCTATCGGTACTGCAAACGAAAATACGTCCGTTCGTGCTGCGCCGAACTAAGGCGTCCGAAGCAAAAGAGCTTCCGCCAAAAATTGAACAGACGCGCGAATGCGCCCTGACAGCGGCGCAAATTGCCGTCTACGCGCACACCCTCGAAGCCGCCCGGCGCGATATTTTCGAGACGGTCGAACGCCGAGGCTTCGACCGCTCACGTATCGACATCCTGGCCGCACTGCTGCGTCTGCGCCAAGCTTGCGACCATCCCGCGCTCATCCTCAAGGGCGGCGACAAGGATCCCGAACTCGCCGGCAAGATGCCGCACGCCATGGAAATCATTGATGAGGCCGTGGCAGGAGGACACAAGGTGCTGCTGTTCAGCACTTTCACCGGCATGCTCGACATCGTCCGTGCCGCACTGGAAGGCCGTGGCATCGGCCACGTCACCATCGAAGGGAGGACGCGCAACCGTGACGCCGCGATCAGGGAGTTCAACGAAAACCCGAAAGTGAGCGTCTTCCTGTTGAGCCTCAAGGCCGGCGGCGTCGGTCTGACGCTCACTGCGGCCGACACCGTCATCCTGTTCGACCCGTGGTGGAACCCGATGGCCGAGCTCCAAGCCGCCGACCGCGCCCACCGCATCGGCCAGGCAAAGACCGTCAATGTCTATAAGCTCATCGCCAAAGGCACCATCGAGGAACGCGTGATCGAACTCCAAAAGAAAAAGCGCGCCATCTTCGACGCGCTCATGACCGAGAACGGCGACGGATTGGACGCACTTACTTGGGACGACTTGCGCGGGTTATTTGAAGGATAGGGCAGCGACAGCTCACCGTTGACCAAAGGCGGCTCTTATGCTAACGTCAGCTCGTTCATCCGTTCAAATACAGAGTCCTGAGAACCACAGGAGGCGCGACATGAAAGTAGACGCTGAAAGACTCGTCGCGGACGCCGTCCGCGAGGCACTCGGGGGAATCATCAATACGCACCGCGCGAAAGCACGCCATGCCAAGAAAAGTTCCGTGCGCGTGAAGATTCCGATCTCGGAAATCCATGAGCGAGTGAAGTCTCGACTCGATGGCCTGCGAGGAACCGCGTCCGCCGACGACCAAACGGATCCTGACGATGCCGTTGACGGAACGGCGGAAGCGATCGACGTGGAGGCGCCGTCATGTGCGGAGCTGCGCGAAAAATGGCTGCCAGCCCTTCTTACCGAAGGGCAAGACATCACGTTGACGGACGACGCTCTCGAGCTGGACGTGGCGGTTCCGCCGCCCAGAAAAGCGCATGCACGCTGACCTTCCTGACGGAGACGCGGCCGCGGCACGAGGAACGCTCGTTCCAACCGACCAATTCCAAAGGTCGGTTTTATTTTGCAGAAGCCGCTTCTTTGGAGCTGGCCAACATCCTCCTGTCGCGCCGGAAAAAGGACGCGACGTACAAACACAATAGCGACCAATATGGTCGCTATTGTGTGGCGGAGGGGGTGGGATTCGAACCCACGGACCCTTGCAGGTCGGCAGATTTCAAGTCTGCTGCCTTAGACCACTCGGCCACCCCTCCACGTGCTGGTAGTGTACGGCTTATAACCCCATAGAATCAATACTTGCCGTCAGCGGCCCCGCCCCTTCACAAAAACGGCAATTCTGGATAGGATGTCCGTACAAATGAGGAGGGCTGCGCCGAATGGTAAGGCAACAGTTTGCTAAACTGTGACCCCGAAAGGGGTCTTGTGGGTTCGAGCCCCACGTCCTCCGCCACGACAATTTCTTATCGTGCGACTCACTTACCGCAAGGTAAGAGGGGCGACCGATGGGGCCTTGTCGCCAAGACAAAACCGCCTGAAAGGGCGGTTTTGTTGTTACTTTGTAGGATTGGGCACGGATACTAGCAATGCCCATAACCGTGCTGGTGAGGCCGAGAAATCGCACCAGAAAGCAAAGAGGCGCGGGTTTCAGAAGTGCTGGACAATCATATCCAAGAAAAATCTGGTCATTCGAACGTTGAAGCACGAATCTCCGACGACGAATTCTTGGTTTGATGGCGGTCAGCTACTGTCCAGAAAGGAATCGGACTATGAGGCTTTCATCACCAAGTTTAAGAAGAGAGTCGGTGTATAGATTTGGACGATCCTCAAGCAAATCAAGTGAATTGACCAAAGCGGCCTCATGGCTGTTTTTGTCGTCACTAAAAACACGGGCCTTGGCATGGGGAGTATTATTTTGGGACACTCACAAACCCCCATTCAGGTTTGAATCCTAGAAAATCCAACATGTCTCAATCTTGACAAAATTGATTTTTAATGTTAATGCGTTATCAGCCATAACTTGTGGCAAAACGTCCCTTGACATGAACGAGGCAGAACAATGTTCGACAATGACGAACGCATCATCGTACTCGCGCAAAGGCTGCGACACCGCGACGGCGTTGTGGTCGTCGATTCGGCATTTGCCCGCGACTGCACGATCGAGGGTGACGATTTCGGCGGATTGCTAGCAGTTCTCCGTCACGGCCATCTCGGTACCGCAAGAGAAGTGAGGAGCAGGCTCCAAAGAGACCATTCGATGTCCGAACAGGACGCGAACGACTTGCTGGAAGGGCTGTTCGACCTTCATCTCATCACGACGAACCGTCGAATGCCGCTGACCATTGAAGAGATATCCATGAATCCGAGTGGGGTCCCTCTCGCGCCACGAACGGCCGAGGATATGCGGCTGCTCCATGACGGTCGAAAGAAGGAGTCAGACGTTGACCTTCCGCTTGACGCAACGCCTCTCATGAAGCTTCTCTCGGAAAGGACGTCAGTCCGTACCTTCACGAGCGAGGAAGTGAGCGAACGGCAGGCTAGATCACTCGACCGCACGGCACTCAACGGCTGGGGCGCACATCGGAGCATCCCGTCTGCCGGCGGACTCTATCCATGTCGGGTGCTGACGCTCATACGTCACGGCGATTCATATCGTGCATTTGACGGACGAAAGCTTTCCGCTCGTGGCGTCATGAAGATGTTCGTTCCGTACGCGCCATGCGAACGCGCTCCGATCTACCTGGTCATCACGGCGGATTACGAGGCCGCGACGAAAAAGTACGGAGCACGCGGCTGGCGCTACGCCATGCTGGAAGCTGGGCACGTCGCGCAAAACATCGAGCTGCATGCACTTGAACTCGGACTGGCAACCTGCGAGATCGGCGCGTTTACCGAAGCGGTCTGCATCCGCGTTTTGAAACTACCAGAGACCGACATTCCGTTGATCGTCGTCGCGGGCGGTTATGCGGCTAAGCCGATGGTATCCTCACGCAAGCCGGATTCAGCCAAGCTGATCGCCGCATATGTGGGATCAACCGGCATCGTCAACTCGTTCGAGATACGGAGACGCGATCCGGATTTTTTCGTTGACCGCTATTCCGTACAGGCTCGCGCCGCCGTTCCGATCGCCCACCGCGGCAAGGGAATGGACGTGCAAATCGTAGGCGCCGAATCGTCCACGCGAGAACTCGCGGTCGTGAAGGCAATCGCGGAGGGTGTCGAACGCTTCAGCGCGGGGTGGATTCCTACGCCCGTAAAGATCGGAACGATGTCATCTCTGGGAAACGCAGAGGTCATCCATCCGCAAGACCTGCAGAGATACGCCGCATGCCAACTCGTTCCCTCACGTCTCGCACCGTTCAATCGGCGCTCGGTCGCGTCGTGGTACGAAGCGCGAAAATGGGGAGGCGACGACAAGGCATACGTCGCAGGTGACTTTCTGTTCTATCCCTATGGCGAGGACGACAAGAAGCTCTACAGCTACGCGACGTCCAGCGGAGTCGCCGCGCATACGAGCCTGAAGGAGTCCATCTGGAAAGCTACGTCAGAGCTTCTGGAGCGAGAAAGCCTGATCGCATGGTGGTTCTCCGGAGCAGCTCCGACTCGGCTGCCAGATGCGGAGACCGAGCAACTCGTACGATTCGTCCGTTCGTGGCGATCGAAGGGCATGGAGTTGCGTTTTCTGGACATAACGACCTCCATTCCATGCGTCTGTGCCGTCGGCATCGACCGCCAACGCCGCTCAACATTCGTCGCAACAGCAGGCGGAACTAGCTTCGCAGAAGCGGCAAGACACGCCTGCTCCGAAGTCCTGCGCAGCATCGCGGGACTGGAAGGAAAAGACCGGACTCGGGTTGCGCCGAACTCCGTACGCTCCGTCGAAGATCATCTGCTCTGCTTTGCGGGAGGCTACGCATTCGACTATGTCGATGCGTGGTCGTCTGGCTCAAAGGCTGGCAGTGAGGATGGTCGATTCCCGACGCAGTCGGATCCTGAGGCGTGGCTCCAGTGGACCATTGACAAAATCGGTCCAGTCTTCTACTATGAGCACGCTCTTCCGAAGGGCACGTTTCGCGATCAGCCACTGGTCGTGACGCGTTCGATCATTCCCGGCGTTGTCTCCATCAAATTCGGTTACGGAGAACAAGATCTCGGCCTGCCGCGTTTGCATCAGCTTATGCAGCAATGCCGTGATGCCGGAACAACAACAGGGCGTTCGGTACCGAAACTCCATCCGCTCGCCTGAACATGGAAGAAAGGAGTAGTACATTCCAATGCGAACCAACAAGAAGAACCGCCTGAAGAAGCTGGGCCTCAAGGTCCGGTCCAAGGGCACCAGGACCAGCACCGAGGCCATGAACACCTCATGCGGTCACACCGGCACGAACTGCAACGTCAGCACCTGATGAACAGGTACTGAACGCGTAGGTACTTGGCGACGCTGATACTAGCGCCGTCATTTTTTATCTGAGATATGTCGCAATGATTTTTTTTGCGCCGACTTCTTCCACGATTTCCCAGGCTCGACGATAATCAGGATGAACGAACATAATGCGCTTATCGCGCCTTAGCCTCTCTTCGGAAAACAGGCTCAAGAAAATCTGCTCGTGAATCGCATGGACGAGAACGTGCACCAGCGCGTTTTCCGTGTCTTTTGGATATTGCCTTTTAAGTTTGACCGATATTTTCTTCCATCTGGCGGAAAAAGACGGCTCAATGAGGTTGCGATGAATCAGCTCGTGGCAGAGTACGTCGGAAGCGTAATCGATGGGTGCCTGCGGGGCGAAAACTGGCATCGTCAGCGGGTCTGAAAAAGGGATTCCGGATCCGACGACGTAACAGACATGTTCACCGGTAGTCCATCTGATTCCAGAGAATCGCTGAATGGCATTGAGGACGCCCTGCTCATCTCGCCGCCATTCCTTCTCCAGACGGCGCATGAATGCCATTATCGTCTTCGCGGCTGGGTATGGACGTTCGTGCTTCGGCGACAACTCAAAGGCGGCACGACACTGTTCGTCGTAAATCTGGCTGTAGCGAAATGCCACGCAATATGTTTTCGGATGCCCTGAAGCTTTCATGACGTTAGGTTATCAGGATTGCCAGTTACCCTCAATAGGTGATCCGCTCTAGACTTGAATACTCCGGTAGCTTCATCATTGCCACCTGCACATCTCGATTATGCCCATCTCTGGATTCCGACGGTGCCCCCCAGTCTATCCCGCCCCGCCTCGGTCCGGCAGCGGGCGCGGAAGAACCCTCTGGATGAACTTCGAACATTGCTCGTAATTCCTTTATACTTTTATCAACATCCTTGAATTTTAGCTATCTTTTTGGTTCAAACTTGCGGACATCGCCACCGCCACGACAATTTCTTAACGGCAGACCCGCATGCCTAGGGCACAAGGGACGGCCGATTGGGCCTTGTCGCCTAGACAGAACCGCCTATCGTGGGCGGTTTTGTTAATCAATCAATAAGAGTAATGTTAATCGGTGACGTCCCATGACGAGGACACGCTGGACTACATCACCTCGGTCGGTTGCCAGTATTACTTCCACTACCTACCGCTCCAGAAACTCGGACTGCCGATGCCTAAATCGGCGGTTCGATAGAACATCCAGGCAAAATCAAGAAGTGCTATGCGAAGGAAAAAAATAGGAAAGCCGACCTGTGCTGTCATCCCTGGTTTCGGTGAAAAGACGTCCGACCCAGGATACGTTGCAGTCCGGCGAGAACTTAAACGCCTCGGTTGGCGCGTGGTTCCGATTACTATCAACTGGTCGCGGACGACGATGACAAGCTGGCTGCGCCAGGCGGAAATGGCACTGGATAGGGCAGGTCACGTCGAGGCAATCTTCGGCTTTTCTTTCGGGGCCATGATGGCGCTTCTGCTCGCTGGACGGAAGGAATTCGCGGCAGTCATCGCCGCGTCGCCGTCACCTTATTTCAGGGAATGTCTTCCCCGGCTGCCACCGATCGCCGAGAAGATGCTCGGAAAGAAACGCATGCGCGACTTCGCGAAGTTCAGCATGACTGAGGTCAATAAAATAAAGTCTGGACGCATTGAGATCCTAGTTGGAAGTGACGACTTCCCGCCGCTCATCGCTGCAACTAAGAAGCTCCACCGGATGATCGCTGATAGTGCCACGCTAACGGTCATCCCTGGTGCACCACACGACCTCAACGACAGTCGCTATCTCAAGGCGGCAATGAAAGTGCTGCGGCGAGTTACTCGCGTCAAGAGAGGTGACAAACTCGCGTGAGATTTTGCAAACGACACGAAACTTCCGTCTCAACGGCATCGCGTGGTTAATAAAAAAGGCGCGTCACGAGAGTGGCGCGTTTTTCGGTTGGGCTAAATGAGACGTTCCGCTCAACTGCGGTTCGACTCGGCTCTCGCGATGATGACACGAGCCAGACTATTCGCTATTTCCGCTTCCTTCTCATGGCCGAAGAAGCCGCGCCAGTCGCCGCACGGATTCATGTCGATGAAGACCGTGCGGCCGTCGGACGTCTCCAGAGTTTTCAGCATCGCGCCGCCTAACCAACCAGTCTATACCGCTCGCCTCGATCTGGAAGCGTAGGAAGAAGAACCGATAGGCCTGCGGAGCATTCGCCGCAATCCAGCCGCCCTAATGCCCCACCAGCCCACGTGCCCGCCTGCGAACGGCACAAAAAAATACCCGGAGCGAGACGCTCATGCGGGTATTGGACTGGTCATCCTAAGGTACGTCTTTCGGATGACATTGGACGCGAGGCCGAACTTCCGTTCCATCGGAGATGGGCTTGCCCAATCGCCGACTTCATATCCCTGCCCGGCGAATTCCCGCTTGATGTCGGCAAGTCGCTCCGGCGAGATCTCCCTGATGCCGTGATCCCTTCCGTTCTCGGTGGGCACGTACTCGCGGAAACGGAAACGGAATAATTCCGACGGAAACATGCCGACCACGTCCGCGGCAACGCAGGGCATCTTCTCCGCCAGGATAAGGCTCAGGTTCACCTTGCGCCCCGTCGGATTCTTGGAGTGCCATATCTCCCCCGCCTCGCGGATCTTGCGGAAACTGGCAGCTCCCGGACTCATCCGAAACCGCCGTTCTTCCAGCGTCGAAATCAGCGAGATCTGCAGCTGCACGGGACGCTCGGTCCGCGCGGCGAAATCCGCGAGGTCCGCGAGAACCTTGGCGGTCACTTCGGACCGGGGAAGAACCGTCGAAATCTTGAAAGAGCGCACCGGAAGGCCGGCCAGAAGGTCGAGCCCGTCGACAAGCTGCGCGTTCAGCAGCGGTTCGCCGCTATTCGCGACGGTGACCTTGTGCGGCACGTGAACCGCATCGAAGCCGCGCATCTGCGCCTGTTCCAGCATCAGGACGGCCTGGTCGCGGATTTCCTCCGGCGAGAGGTTCCTGGCGAATCTCTCCTCACCGAGTTCGCAGAACGTGCAACGCATGGGACATCCCGCCTGAGATGACACCACGATGATGTTCTTCGGACGAGCCTTGCCGAAGAAGTAGCTGGTCTCGATGACCTTGCCGTCCTCGGTAATGCCGGGAATGCCGATGGCACCGTCATCACGATCGCCGAAATCGAACACCAGATCCTTTTTGACAGTCAGGGTATCATTCACTGCCGCACCTCCCGTACCGACCACATTGTCAAAAAAATGCGCAAAGGTCAATCGTTCCCGACCTTACCCCCTCAAAAAGGTGACCGCATGCACACCCCCCGCCCCCGCACGCTTCAATGCGTCCGCACAGGCATTCATCGTCGCACCCGTGGTAAAAACGTCATCGACGAGCACAAAACGCATCCCTGGCGTGAACCGCCGAATGACCCCGATACTCCCGTCCGCGTTCCTGCCACGAGCATCATGATCCTTAATTGCGGCCTGCGCGGTCAAGCCGAACCGGCGTCGCAACACGTTCTTCACCATACGCGCCCCCGTACTCACGGAAAAGACCGCAGCGAGCATGTCGGCCTGATTGAACCCGCGCCAAGCCTCCTTCCACGGATGCATCGGCACCGGAACAACGACGGCACCCTTCGCAAGCGAACAAAAATCCGCATCATTCCATTGCAAGAAGCGCCCGAATGTCGAAGCCACCGCCTCACCGGCTTCCTCCACGCGCTCATACTTATACAGCTGCAGCAAAGCCCGAGGCACGGGCTCCGCATACGGAAGAGCGCATGCCAAAGAGTCGAGAACCGATTTTTGCCGGCAAGCCGACCGTCGGCAAACGCGCCCCGCAACCGTCCGCTCCCCGCAACCGGGACATCCAAAAATCCCGCTCCCTAACGACCCCACATCCAAATCGCAATCATCACAAAGCACTGTCCCTTCATCTCCGCAGGCCACGCAAAAATGCGGAAAAACGGCCTTTGAGGCAGCTATGGCAGCGGCTCGGAGCGAACGCATCAGCATATGCGCATGCACTTACCATGCCGCCGGCAATGGAGCAAACGCGATGTCCGCCGCGCAAGCCGAGCGCGCGCTCCGGCCCGGGCCTACCTCCCCCCTTGCCAGAAGGGCATCACTTCGCGCCCCACGTAAATCGATTCACCTTCCAACCATCGCCCACCTTCACAAATTCCAAAGTAAGATCCTGATAATAGACGTTCTGGTTCCCAATCGTGGCCCCAGTCTCAATCCGCCGGGTCTTCACCGTGACAGTGGCAGTCCCTGCGGCCTTGTCATACGCCGTCACGACAGGTTCGAAGATGGCCCGGGTGGTCGTTCCGGAAAACTCTCCGGTACGCGGCTTAGCCCGCATTTCCACGACGTTCGTTTCTGCCCATGCCTTCACCGATGCGGTCATGTAGTACTCGGAATCGACGATATTTTGAAAATTCCCCTCCGTAGAAAAGCTGCCGAACAGTTCCGCGAACGAACGCGCGGTGTTCTTAAGACCGGTCTTCTCATCCGCCTGCGCGGGCGCGGCCTGCGCGTTGGTGCCAGACGTACCGATATTGATGTTCCCCCGGGGATTCGTGGTGACATTGAGCGAACTGCCCTTGTTTACGTTGCTGTTGGCGGCCGGCGACGGCGCTGGCGCGGCAGACGGCGGCTTCAGCAAAAACAGCATCGCGAGCAGCACGAGGAAGAAAATGATGACCACGGCGATGATGATCTTGGAACGGCGTGTCATAGGCTACTTTTTGGCCTGCTCCTCCAACGAGGCTTCATATTCCTTCTTGGCAGCCTCGATCTCGAGCAGCTGCTGCGGGTTGGTGGTCACGACTTGGTCCTCGGCATACGAGGCGACGACCTTGATGGCCGCATGCTTGTTGCCGGCGAAGAAGATGCCCTCACCCACGCCGCACTCGAGCAGCAGGAACTTTTCTCCCTCGGTGAGCAGGAACGTCTTGGCAATGTTATCGACGGCGGCCGGCGACTGCTTGAGCAGCATCTGCATGGCCGAATTGGTGACGATGGCCTGGCCGTACGGGCTGCGCAAAAAGTCGTTGACGTCCTGCGTGATGGTGGTGACGCCGAGGTAATATTTGCGGCAGCGCTTGACGAGAGCGAAGATGAACTTCGCCGAGTCCTCGTTCTGCATCAGCCACCAGGCTTCGTCGATGACCAGGATGCGCTTTTTGCGCTCGGAGCGAACGACGTTCCAGATGTAGTTGACGATGGCGTAAATGCCCAACGGGCGCAGCTCATCCTCAAGATCGCGCACGGAAAAGGTCACCAGGATGTTATTCATGGTGATGGTCGTGGGCGAATTGAACAGGCCGGCGAAGGTGCCTTCGGTGTACTTTTTGAGGCGGATGACGAGATCCTTGGTTCCCTCCATGCCCTCGAGCACCTCCACGAAGTCCTGCATGATCGGCGGCTCTACCTTGGCCAAGTCGGCATCGGGAGTGATGTCCTTTTTGGCGTAGGTTTCCAGCAAGGCGCGGTCTAATATCGAGTCTTCCTGCGGCGTGACGCCGCTGCCGAGCATGATGCGCAGCAAGCCCTTCACGGTGATGACCGCGCTGCGGATGATGTCCTCGGTGGTGATCTGCTCGCCGACCGCGCGTGGCAGGTCGAACGGGTTGATCTTGGCGTCGGAAGCCAACGACAGGTTGATGTAGGTGCCGCCGACGGCGTCGGACAGGTGCTTGTATTCCATTTCCGGGTCGATGACGATGACCTCGGTTCCCATCATGAGCGAGCGCAAAATCTCGAGCTTCACGCAGTACGACTTACCGGCACCGGACGTGGCGAACACGACGTAGTTCGCATTCTGCATCGAGAAGCGGTCGAACAGGACGAGGCTGTTGTTATGACGGTTGATGCCGAAAAGGATGCCGTTGTCCGTGGTAAGGTCGGCGGAGATGAACGGAAAAGACGACGCCACCGGCGACGAGTTCATGTTGAAGGTGATCATCAGCTCGTCGTTGCCCTGCGGGATGGTGGAGTTGAAGCCCTGCTCCGCCTGATAGAACACGCGCTTGGTGTAAATGAGCTTGCCTCCGAACAGCGCCTCGACGTCCTCGGTCTGCTTGTCCAAGTCCTTCTTGTCCTTGGCGTAGATGGTGACGTACAAGGCGAACTGAAAAAAGTGCTCGGTTCCCTGCGAAAGCGAGTCGCGCAATTCTTCGATGTCACGCAGGGCGGTTTCCCGGATAGGGTCGCGTGGCGCGCCCTTTTCTGAATCAGACATGATCTGGGCCTCCAACGTACCCACCTTCTTTTTGAGCTGTTTGAGAATGACTTCCGGTTTTACCGGATAAAAGAACATGGCCACGTCCAGCGGGTGGTTCATGTTCACGATCGGCGCAAACCAGCCCAGCGAGATGTAACGAGGATACGTCACCACGAAGATGGTGCGGACGTGCGTCTCGTTGAGGACCAGATAGGTGGGCTCGATCTTCATGCCTGCCGGCGCGATGATGTCCTTGATGGACACTACGCCCTTGCGGTAGATGCGCTCTTCCTCGAGCACTTCCTTCTCTTTGGCGATTTGCTCGGTTTCCTGCACCTTCTTTGTAGGCATGGCAGAAGACTTCCGCTGCTGTTGCGGTGTCGGTCCGGTGCCGGGCGCGAATTGTCCAGGAGTGAAAGCCATACGGTATCAAACGGTCGTGATTTGATCGGAAACGCGGAGCTTGGTGACATCCTGCATCTTCTGGTTGTCGTAGGTCTCCGGATTGTAGACGCGGTAGAACAGCTCGATGAGGCTCTGGGTGTCGAGCTGGACGGCCTTCAGGCCCATGCTGCCAAGGTTGCTGATGATATGCTCCACGCGGGTCTGGATGTCGTTGCGGCGCTGGCGGAAGCGGTCCTCTGCCAAGCGCACCGACAGCGCCGGCGTGAACGCCTCGGACATGCGCGAAAAGAAACCCTTCGCCTTGTCAGAAAGCGGGTTATACGAAACGACCACGAAGAATTGCTTCTGCATGATTTGCCCGAGCGTGACCAGTTCCTGCACGAAATTCAGATAGTCCTTAATCTGCATTCGCAGCAGCTCGTTGGTCTGGCTCTTTTCGGACTCGCGGAGGCGTTCTATGTAATTGTCGATGTTGAGGCGGCGGGACTGGATGACCACCTGCAACGGAAACTCCAGCGAGTTGAGGAATTGCACGTAGGCGGAAATGATGGCGTTCTGCTCGTCTTCGGACTTGAGCGCGAAGTTGATGCTGGCCACGATCATCACGGCGCGCATGGTGCCGTCCTTCATGACCATGACGTCTTCCTTGATTTCGGCGATGTCCAAATAACGCTGGGTCGCGGGACCCGGCTTGGAGCCGGCCAACTTCTTTGATTGCATGTCCTGTTCTTGCGCCATGTGAGGAGTGTGGGTTTTTCTATGCGTCCGGATTGTAGACTCCGCCGGTATTTACCACGAGCGAAAGTTCCGTGAGTTTTGTCCCAGCCAGCGCTTCCTTGCGGATGCGGCGGGGAGGCGGCGGTGGCGGCGGTTCACGGATGATGGCCAGCATCTCGCCGTCGGTGAGTTCCTTATCCCAGCAGCGAAGGCCCGGGCGCCGGAAAGTCTGCACCAGATTCAGCAGGAAGAAATGAAACGGCTGACCGTTGACCCTAAGAAACGCAAAGATGCCGCCGATGGCGAACGTGGGAATGCCTACCGCGAGAAAAAGTCCGAAGTCGGCAAGCTTATATTCGACAAACATCGCCATGGCCACGAATATGAGGATTAAAAACTGTCGGACCGTGAGCGGACCGAGGATTTTATCCTCAACATCGATGAACTGCGGCACTACGTAGCGCATAGGACTTGCCTACACTATACCATACCTGGGACGCCTGCGCTTTCCACACTTTTTTTTGCTAACCAAAGCGCAATTTTTGATTGAGTTGCATGACGGCATCGAACTCGTCCTTCGTCAGCGTCTGCGCGGATTTCTTTTCGAGCTCCGCGATGACTTCGACGACGGGTTTCCCGTTGAGGCTCTGACGCAAGATGTCCAAATACATGCGATTCACTTCGCAGCCATGCCACGCATCGATGCCGAGCGTCTTCACGGCAAAGGACTGCTCCTCCAGAAGATCGAGCTTGTCCTTGATCTTAAGCGTCGCCTCCTTGGGGTCGCGGGAAAGGCGTCGAAAATCCTTGAGAGTGAGCAGGCGGATCTCATCGACCGGACCGGTGAGCCTCGGGGCGTAGGCGACGTCGGAGACCACCGGTCTGGCACCGGTCTGCGGCATGCGAGAATCGCCGAACTGCGGCATGCGCGCGGCCTGCGGCAAGCCGGTGACGGGAACGGCCGCGACGGGCGCATTCGCTTTGGGCGCGGAGTCGAGTCCGACCACGGGTATGGACCTGGATTGCACCACGGGCGCTTTTGCCGGAGGCTCTTCCGCACGCACGCCGACGCGCTTCATCAAGCCGTCAAAAGCCTTGTCGCCGCGCTCCTGCTCGTGACGGTCGGTATTCTCCTGCAAGTTGAGCACGGTTTCGACGCGCTGGGCGACGTACTGCGACTTGTCATCGGCGGCCCGTCCGGAAAGCATCTGATGATACGCCGCGTTGCGCGACGAAAGGTCGTCGATGACGCGATCTGCCGTGGCATCGTCAAAACCCATTCCCCCGCTTTGCACCGGCATGGTGAATTTTGACTTGGTTTCCAGGCCATCGCGCAGGTCGCGGAAAAAAAGCGAGACAAGCAGGCGGTAGCGGCGTTTCATGTCATCGTTGACGAACGTGACACCGCCGCCAGTCACGGCCTCCTCGACCACCGACTCCAAAAGCGGCAGTTCCTTTTTCTGCGAGGCATCGACTGACTTCACGACCGGTTTTTCCTCGATCTTCTTGATTTCGGCGATATCCGAAGCCATGTCGAGACCGAGGTCGGCGAGAGTCGTGGAAGGTTGCGCCGCAATCAGTTTTGAAGCGGAACGCGAAACCTCATCCAAGACGGGAAGATTTGGCGGCGGCGGCGCGAGTTTTGTCTGCGGTTCAGGCGACGACGTGGCAGGTGACAGCACCGGTATCGGCATTGGCGCGAGAGCCACAAAATCAGCCCCTTTTAGGACCACTTTTTTTCCGGTCGCGTCGATGACCGGGATGGACTCGTCCGAAAGGTCGAGCCACGAACCCCTGGCCGATCCCCCGCCCTTCGGCTGCGATTGTGCCGGCTGACTCGACGCGTTGTCGGTACCGGTTTTTCCAGCGATATCTGCCATACGATACGCGTGTAGCTATGGTTCAACAACGTCATGCCAACGGAATTCGCCTTCCTTCATGCTGAAAGCCACGAGGTCCGCGTAACGATTATATCCCTGTTTGTTGAGCAGGTTGATGATTCTGAGCGCAAAGCGCGCGGATTCGGCCTCGTCATATCCGGCGATGCCGCGCAGCAGGTACTGCAGGAAAACGTTCATGTATTTTGCATCAGTCGGGTCTTCTTCGTAGGCAGGCAGCTCGGCCTGACGATTCTTCCCAGTGAGGTACTCGCGGACGATGGCGCGATAGCGGTCATCTTCGACCAATGCGTCGGAAATCTTATCACCATCGGCCATGGAGATGAGTCCGGCCACCACGTACAGGGGGTCAATGGGGCTGCCGTCCGGCGGTTCGATGACCTGATAGAAAGCGTCGCGCATCTTTGAGGGATTGCTTGCGGTCACTGACATGAAGCGGTCCACGCGCTTGCCCAAAGATTCCAACTCTCCGGGAGAGCCCGCGTAGATTTTCTTGATGTCGGCGGCAGTGAATTCCGACTCGTTTGCCGACTCGGCTTTCACGGACTCGCTCTCGTGCGACTCGGCATACGAGGTCATCCGCGCTTTCGATTCCAACAGTTCAATGACCTTGTCGGCTGCGGCTGCGGACATCTCGATGCCACCGGTCTTCTTGCCGCGCATGAGCATTTCCCTGACGTCGACGTCGGTGCGAACGTGACGCAGTCGCGACTCGACAATGTAGGCGAGACGCTTGCGCATGCCGTCGCCGTCGACATCATCTTCGTCGAGGTCGGCCGCGGCAGCGACTTCGGCTGCGCCTTCGGCATAGGTAATCCTCCGCACCTCCAACTGTTTCTCCGGAAAAGACTTGAGGTCACCGCCGAGTTCGGAGATCAGTCCCGCGACGTCACCGAGATGCGCTTGCGCCGGCAGGAAAATAAATCCGAGAATGTCGATGACCAGCGAGGCCATCTTTGACTCTTGCGCGTCTTCCCACGGCAGGCGGTTCCAGAGCATGTCCGGAAAATCAGCGAGCGAAATCTCACCGAGAAAGGTCTGCAATTCCGTGTAGTAAGCCATGTCCCTATCCTTCTGGCTCAAACCATGCTTTTCGAAAATGGTCTTATGGAGCGTCACCAGCTCGTCCGACATGACGTAGGCGAAGACCGCTTCGGGAAGGCCCTGCAGACGGACTAAAATGCCGACTTCGGGGCCGCCCGTGTCTTCGACGCTAGGTTCGGTCGTGATCGACATCGCGTCTGCCATAAGTCATTCCTATTTACTCCTGCTGGTTCCCTTATTCTTCTTGAGGAGTTTCCTGGTCATTTTGTCCGATGCCCTCTGGCGGCCTTCGCGCGCCCGAGCCTCCTGACCCTCTTTCCTGATTTCGGCCTGCGCCTCCTTCCACATGTTCTTTTCTTGGGCGGCAGCGCGGATCGGATTTGACGCACCCGACGTATCCGCCACGAGCAAGGCCGCGTTTGTCATGGCCGCGCGCAGCTCTTTCTCGGTGCTGGTAATGCCTGGATTTCCCGTGATGAACTTATCGACCGCCGCCTGGTCGTTGGTATCCACCGCAGCCAATTTTGCCGCAGCCGCAATGACCTCCGAGACCTGACTCGTTTTGCCATCCTTAGCCATCGACTGGAGGTTGCCACCCGTAATGTTATTGATCATCGTAATGGCGACATCGTTCAGGCCGCCGTTCTTGGCGATGGCTTCGGCAGGAACGGAGCCAGCGCGCTTTGCCGTCAATCCTTCTTGCAGATATTTCTCGAATCCCGCGAGGTTTTCGGGAGCGTCGAAGTTTCCATCCTTGCCATACCCCTTAAAGGCCTGCTCCATGCTGGCGCCGCCCAGCAAGGCGCGATTCTTGTCGCTCTCCCCCGATCCATTGGCGACCAATGGCCGCAAAATCGCCCCGATTTCATTTGGCAGGGCTGCTAATGCGCTGGCGCTGATACCGCTGGCAATTTGACCGGCAAGAGCCTCATCGCCCGAGAGCGTCTTAGCGTCGAGAGTTGGCGCAATCTTGTCAGCAATCGCGCCGGCATTGCCATTTGCCACGATGGCACTAAGCACGGCGCCGTCAAGATGCTCCGCACGAACGCTTGGATCAGAAGCCAATTCCCTAAGCTCATCGGCGTTCATGCCACCCACCCGCTTGGCCCGCTCCGATTCAGAAGTTACCCCGAAGACGTCCGCCCTCCCCCTCAAGTTTTCCTGATATTGCTTAATTTCAGCCTCGTTTGAGCCCATTTTTTCCAGCTTTTCAAGGTTGTCGCCAGTCGCGATCTTCTGAGCCTCCATGACCTGTTTTGCGGAAAGATTGGCTAAAAGCTGCGGCGTCAATGCCGCCGGATCCATATCCGCCAAATCCTGCTTGCTCGTCGCCCTCGCGGCTTTCGTAAAGGCATCTTCCTGTCGCTTCCGTTCCTTAGGATCCTTTTCGTTAGCATCGATGATGAGCGCCGGGTTCTTCTTTTCGATCTTGGACAAGACGTCATCGCCGGAGGAGTCTCCGAACTTCTTACCGTGTTTCTTTATGCTCTTTGAGAGACTGAAGTACTCCCGGCGTTCAGCCTCGTTCAAGCTTTCCTTCTTGGATTTATTAGCCAAGTCCTGTACGCGCTTCTTCTGATATTCATTGCGCTCAATCTGCCCGTCCATCGTAAGCGCCTTTTCGCCTGATCGTGACTTTACAATCTCCTCATTGGCGACTTCGGCCCGACCCTTAGCCTTCTTGGCAATATCCTGGTTGGCAGCCTTATCGCGGGCAAGCTTGGCTTCTGCCGCACCGCCGACAAACGGCACCTTGCCGGCCTGAGTCAATGCCCAGTTCTTAGCCGTAGTGGCGCGACCGCCGCTCGCCATGTCAGCCAAACCGATGCCGGCTCCTCCAACCGCTCCCGCGGCCTTAGCACCGCCGACCACCGCAGCTTTCCCGCCCTGATAGGCGCTTTTGGCCCTGCCATATGCGCCCTTGGCCATATCGCCCGCCTTGCCCAATACGGACATGTTGTCAGCGACTTCCTTTGCCATCTGCAGACCGCCAACGAGCAAACAGATGGCGATGATGAATTGCTCGATGTTCGTATCTTGAAAGGCCTGCGAAACTCCCCCCAACTGCGCCTCGCTGTTGGCACCCGCCGCGGCAGCTGACGGGAAACCATCTGGTCCCGTCTTAGTGAAGTCCGGCGAAGCGACGCTCACCAGCGACAACCACAGGAAGAAGGCCATGATCGGACCGAAAATCAGCTGACTGGTAAACATCTTCCACCACTTGGCGTACTGGCCCTTGCCGACGCTCCCCGGTACTGCCCTCGTCAAAAAAGCCAAAGGCGAAAGCACGATCAACAGCCAAAGGATGACGATGCGAATCGCCAAGGAGATGGTCATGATGACGACGACCATGAGGGCGATGCCGGTCATCACCAATCCCAACAAAAGCGATATGGTAACGGTCAGCGCGGTGACGCTCGTGTCACCGCTCTCCTTCATCTGCATGATCTTGGTGATACCGAGCGCGTCGGCAAAATTGCCGCCCGCGGCTTCCTTAAAGCCGTAAACGAAAGTAAGCATGACCACCTGGCTGGCATCGATGAGCAGGCCGCAGATGGTGCGCGAAAAGTTTACGACGATGGCCATTATCATCAAATTGACCAGCCCTTTCTTGTAGCTGTACGCTTCCACGCCAAGGATGGTGCCGAAGGCGTAGATCAGCATGATGACGATGAAGAACATGTTGGTGATGTCGCGAACGATGCTCCATCCCTGCAGGACTGGTACGGAATTGACGAAGCCGTTATACTGCGCCACCCACACTAACGCTCCGATCATGATCAGCAACAGATTGCCGACCAGGAAGAGAAGGAGCTGGACGACGTTACCGACTGCCTGCGCGACGAAATCTTCGATGCCCGAGGCGTACGAGGGATGCACTGTCACCAACGTGCCGACGACTACCAGCAAGGCGACGGCAAAAAAGCCGCGCCGCGAAATGACACTCGACGATTCGACGTTAGCGGAAAACCGCTTGCGAAGGCTGGCGAAACCGGCCTTAAAAGATGACCACATGCGCATGTACGGTACGAAAAAGAGACATCATTATGATACCACGAATCGCAAGCCCAAAGAAGTCGCTCATCTGACCTCAATTAAGGCCAAAACGCCGCCTGTGGAAAGGCGGCGTTTTTGAGCGACATTACGGTTTCAGGACGATGTCATGTCCGAATGCGGTCCAGGGCGCTTGCGATGCGCCGTTAGGGCTGCCCACGTTGACCTTATAACAACGGCTTGAAAGATCTTCGCATTCGTTGTTGGCGACGGGTGAAACACAGCTGCTGCTGGGCTTATTGGGATCGTACGAATTTACGACATCCGCCTTTGCCGGAGAGAAGATGCTGTTCATGAAGGCGCCGAGGTCGGCGACATTCGCGTCGCCCTTGTTGAAACATTGACCATTGGTCTGCAATCCCTGGCACGTGCCGTTGCAGAACCCCCAGTTATCGATGACCTGTACACGCGGCTTGAAATGACAGGCGTTACCCTGCTGACACGGATATACGGGTTGCGAATTGTTGCACAGAGGAAGACCGATGGCGGGATTCGGACTGATCATGTCTGGCGTACAAACGTACGTGTGAGTCTTCTGGAAGTAATGAGAATCACAGGATTCCGGAGTGAGTCCCCATACTGACGCGCTTCCACAGAGAGCGACGTCCGGAGACGTGCCGCAAACTCCGCCGCCCTTGCAGCCGCGATGGTTCTTGAAGGCGCTTGAGCCGGAGTCATCCGGACTGCTGCCATCCCCGTAGTCGACGCGAACGCTGCGGATCGGCATGCGGTTCTTGTCGGCATAGGCGTAGAAATAGATGGTCGCCTTCGTCTTGCCGGTCTCCACGGGCATTTCGTCGACGGATCCCTGATTATCGTTAACCGTCAATCCGGCGACAGTTCCCTCGTCGCAAAGGCCATCTTGTCCGCCATCGCAGTTACTGCGATTAACCGGTACCACCTTTGGCGCATCGCCCCCCGCGGCATTCTGCTCTCGATCGTCGATTCTGGACGAAACATCATACACGCCACCGCCAGGAACCTGCGAATACACGTGCGCTCCGGCATCATTGTATTCGAATCTCCTAAGGCTGGTAACGAAGTACTGCGCCAACCTCGCCTCTCCAAAGGCGCCGGCATTCACCCCCTTATTGCTTGCAAGCGGAGCTCCGCAGGGACCGATACAGGCAAACGGATACCCGCCAACGTCATTAACGACGCTGTTGTCGGTGCGCTGATTGGGGGCATCAAAGTGATAGGGGTTCTGCGGCGGCACTTCCGACCCCATCAGTAAGAACGAGTATGGGCTGCCGCCTTCGGATGCCCAGACGCTCAGCGGCCTTATCGCGTCCAGATTCTTCCCGTTAGGCATGACCAAACCGTCTGGACTGATGTTTCCGTAAGGAGAGAGCGTAGGAGTTCCTGTTCGAGTGGAGACGTGGGCGTACTGTAATCCGTTAGAATCGTAAGCGGAGGGGTTCAGCGAACCCTGATAGAGCCTGTCGGTCCACGCAAAATTTCTCGGAGTCGTCGTGGCGTTGTGCACCTGCGAAACCTCCTGACAGCTGTCGCGCAGAAGAAGCGACACCTTCACCAGGAAAGCACCTCCGCAATCCGATTTATTCGAAGCGGTCATGTTACGAGCATGGAAGCTCGTGAGCTTTCCGTTCGTAAAAATCGCTTTCAGGCCGACGCAATCGAGATGTCCCGCGGCGATTCCTGTCGCTACCGCATTCTGCTCACTGTCATTATTCTGGTCCGACGAACTGGGAGCGGGAATGGCATCACCGTACCAACATCCGGGGTCAAGATTATCACCACGAAGTCCGGGGGCGGGAACAGGGCCGATGCTGTCGTCCCACACCACGCTATTTGTCCAGTTATTCTTCGCCGTGAGATAAAAGGACACGGCGGAACTTGGCTTGCTGGTATTTTCACAGCTGTAATTGCCATCCACGAATATCCCCACTATTTGGTCCTGCCAGACCGAAGTGCTGCTAAAGGGTTGATCGTATGACCATGCTTCCGTGCCTGCCACTTCAATCCTAGGAAAGAAGGTATTCGCAGGCGTCGTATTGGCGTTATAAGGAGCGATAGGATTTCTTGCCGGCGGCTCATTGACGACAGTGTAGAAATACGGAGCGGGCGGCCCAGGAGGATTTGGGGGCGTCATGGCAGCGGGAGGATTGTTGAAATCCCCAAGTGCGAGTCCTTGCGCCACGCTGCAGTACAGCAATTCCGAATTAGGCGGATTGAAGCCGGCTCCCTCGAACTGATTATAGTTGTCCGGAGCGCCCTCCAGCCGATCAACCGGCATCCACAGGTTGCAGTCGTACTTGTTGGGATCGCCACCCACGTTGAGCGACTTGTCGAGGTCCAGGCAGAAGCCTTCCCAGCCCTGCTCGTAGTTGACCGTGGACAACTTTTGGCACTTGCCGCCACCTTCTGAATTGCAGGGGTCGTTAACCTTTGCAATGACGCCACCGGGGCTGGTCGCGGAAGTGGTCGTCACCGACTGAGACGCGTCGCACTTCAATCCTTCGTTGGGACCGCCAACGCAAACGCCTTCGGAGGGACCGGTGGTCACGTCCTGTCGCGTATTGCCGTCGAACACTACCGGACCGGACGCCGTGGTGCCCGGATACGACAAGTAATGCGACAGCGCCGAGCCTTTTCCGTAGGTCCATTTGCTGTAATTGCAGGCGCAATCATTACCATTCCCGCAGACGTTAGCACCGACGAAGGCGCCCTTCTTGCTCTTTGCCTGTCCGTAGCTGTCGTAGCCCGTTCCGCTGCCGGAGCTGCTGGTGGGGCTGCTGTTGTCTAAAACTGACGCACCGAACGGCGAGTCCGCTTCCGGATACGCGCGGCAGCGCGGCGCCCAGTCGGAATTGTTCGTATTGAACTTGTCGCCGCTGGGATCGTACGCGCAATGATGGTCGACGCATGCCCCGTCGTACGCATAGCCCGTCTTGGTCTTAGTGCAATCGCTGTCATCGCCGCACGACTTGTCCCTGTCGAGAACGGTGGCGTAACGGTGCGTCGCCAGGAAGTTATAGCTGCAGAAAGAAGCGCCCGTGCCGCAATCCGCATTAACGTCGCACGATTCACCCTGAAGTCCCTTGTCGCTGTACAGGCAGATGCCGGAGAGCTGCTGACAGAAATTACCCTTGCCGCTGGACTGACAGTCCTCAGTCTTCGTGCAAACCACGGTAGGGACGACTGCCGTGGCCGGTTTGCCCGGTATCATGCAACGTCCTTTGACGATGTTCAGCGGAAGCAGGAACGCCGGCGAGTAACGATCGGGGATGGTGTAGCCGGAGTATTCCAAACCGCCCCAAGAAGTGTCCCTCTTGGAATAATCCTCGCTGCTAAAGACGGACTTTGGCGGTTCCACGGGTGCCACGCAATCAAAGGCCTGACCAAGCTGCTTGTTCTGGGTGCATGGGCCAAAGCCGGAACACACCGAGCGGTATTGCCCCTTCTGATCGTCCCAAACAGTGCTGTACGAACGGCAAGCCAGCCACTCGGCGCACTCGCGATCCGGGTTGACCTTGATGATGATGTTGGCGTCGTTGCCGACGTTTCCGATATTTTGACAGGTCTCTCCCGTGCCGCGGTTACAGTCGCCGTCGAGCTGGCAAGCGCTGGTGTACTTCTTGATTCCCGTACACGTCTGGATAGCGCCGCATGTGCCAGCGCCGCAATCGGCATTCTTGCTGCAGATGAGATTGTCGTTATTGGAGCAGCGCTTGCAGTCCGTATCCGTGTGACACTGGAACTTGGAATCGACTGCGCACACGCCGGCAGGAATGGACGCACAGCGGAAATCGCAGGCGGGGTCGTACGGATTCAGGTCGCAATTGACCGGACTCACTTTGCCGTTCTGGGCATCACGCTGACTCTTGTAATAGCTGGTGGCAGCCGAGTAGAGGTCAGAAGGATCGCTGGTCTGCTTAAAGGCCACGCAACCCTCTTTCAGACTGACGCTGCCGGAACAGGACTGCACGTCCAGCTTGCTGTTCTTGAGATAATAATACGGAAGGCCCTTGGGGTTGGTAGCGGAGGTCGCGCTGGGGTCTACGAACTCCTCGCAGCGGTCATACTGTGCCGAGCACTCACCCACCCATCCCTGATATCCGCAGACAGTGCCGCCAAACGTGATTTTGCAGACTGACGTGGCGTTTCCGGGAAGATAACAGGCGCATCCATCGGGATCCGCGCATTGCGTGCTCTGTTGGCAGACCGGATCGGCGTTCTTGTAGATTTCGAAATTATTGCCGTTCTTAAGCAGCTCAGGGTAACAAGGAAAGTCCTGACCTGAGTCACTCTTGCGGAACCAGCCGGAAATGGTCTGATTGTTGTACGAAACGCCCTCCTTATATGCGCAAGTGCGGTCACCCGGGTCCTTGAAGTACTGGACGCCGTCAGTCGAAGAGAACGCGTCGCAACCGTCTGCCTCTGCCCTGCAGAGGATGCTGCCGTACTGGGACGGCAAGTCCTTCACGACCGAGGCGTTCCACTTGTCGACGACGGGGCGCTCAAAAGACGCCGTGCAGCTTCCCTCTCCGAATTTTACCTGACAGGAAGCGCTGCCGACGGTGCAAGAACAGGAGGCGGGGGCACAGACGTCGTTTGCCGCACATTGGCTATTCGTAGTGCAGGACTTTGCGGGATTTTTTGCGCAAGCCATGGCTCCGCATTTGTCGTTGGTTTTCGGATTCTTGTAGTCGCACTTCGCCTCGGCTGCCTGGTGCGGCTGACCGACGGCAGCACAGCCGATCTGATCTGCCGTACACATGTTTTCACCTTTCGCCACCAAGTAGACGCGACGGTCAGCGTCGACATTGACGCGGTCAGGGCTCTCATCGGCGCGAGTAGACGTGTCGTAACTGTCCAGCTTAAAGCGGCAGTCGCTCTGGCCGACGGCAACGCGGCAGACATCGGGAAGAAGGACCGGAGCCGAAGATGCGGCCGCGGGATGATGCGTGTCATAGTTGCAGACGCATGATGCGCCGCCATCCGGACTTACGGGCTTGTCACAGAACGTGGACCCCTTCGTGATGGTGCAGCTGTAGGAAGTATTGGCAAAAGTCGTCGTGCACGAACATCCGTTATTTGAAGCGCAAAGAGCCGCGTTGCAGCGGATGCTGCCACAAGAGCGCGGAGTGACCCCGTCGTCGAGAGTAAGCCTGCACACCGCGTTGAATGATTCCGCGTACGGATTATCTGGCGTGTTACGCGTGTCGGAATATGCGGCGCAACCGATGGCCTTCTCGCGGCAAAGGCGGCTGAACGAGCGCAAATCCACGCTCTGACCGGCGGTGTTCACGTATTCCTTGCAACCCAACATTTCCTGCGGCGAAGGAGCTCCTGCGGAAGTGGTGTCGCAAGACGCGGGAGTCGTCCAGGAATTGCGCACCACGAAAATGTTGTCTTGGACTTCCTTGATCCGAACGTTATCGATGAACACGTCCGACGTGGCCGTCGCAGACAGCTCGAACTTGACCGATGAGGTCCCCCACCCCGTCTTGGACGTAGAAATTATCGGACCGAGCGAGAATTGCTTCCACTCGGAAGACAGCACGGCAGTCGGAGCGAAGTTCTGCTTGGGATTGCTGCCCGTGGCGATGGTACAAGTACTGCCGGCCTGCGCGACAGTGCAGGTAAGACCGGTCTTGGTGCTGCAGGAACAACCGTCCGCGTTCGCGCAAGCTGACGGGAGCGCGCAATTGATGGCCACGGTACCGTCACGGAACGAAGCGGCGATGTTACCGGTGCCGCGCGCCCAGAACGTGAGCGAGTAGCTGCGCGAAGCCGCCACCATGCCTCCGACTTCGACAGAAGCGGTACGGTCGACGCTTGCAACGGGAATCTTCATTGAGTGGCCGCCGACGGTGACGGACTCGGGAGATTGCGCCAAAAGGCCTGAACCAGTGTCAGTTGAGTTGGTCCAATTCTGAATCCCGCCTTCAAAATCATCGCTGAAGATGGTACGCACGTTAGTGGAAGCGTTCCCCTTGTACGCGCGGCAATTGTTCTGTGCGGCACCGCAAGACGCGCTCTGCGTCGTGTCAGCGCTGTAAATGCATTGCGACTTGTCGCTATCCCAGCGGCCGTTTGAATTTGCGCAATCCAGCTGAGTCGAGGTGGTAATGCGATACGAGAAGCACTGAGCCGAAGCGATGATGGTCTTGGAGAGCAGGCGGTAGTGGCGATTGCCGTCGGCATCGTAAAATTCACGGCAGTCGAAATTGCCCGAGTCGATGTCGGCACGGCTGCAAAGGCCGTCTATGCTGCCGTTCACATTCATGCTGTCGACGCTGGCGCAATTCTGGGCGTTGCCATCGAGCTTGGTGCACGGCGCGGCTCCTGCTTTGCCGGTGGGCGCGCAATTAGCCGTGGCGCACACATCCGAAGCCGTCGGCAAAATGACGGCCGCAGTCTGCTTGAGGTTCCACACGTGCAACTGGTAGCCCGTGGTGTCCGAACCCTCCCAGCTGTAGAACACTTTGACGGACGGGTCGTCCGTCTTCACGCACATCCGCAGATGCGAGTAGTACGAGACCGCTTCGGTGTCGATGTTCGTGAACTCGGAGCAGCCAGCCTCGGACTCGGCGCACACTTTGGCGGTAGACGGGATGAATGCTACGGGGAACTTCTCCTGATCAAAGTCCGACGCTTCCTGCTTGAAGACGTCGTAGCCGACGCACTCCTTAGGGCAGGAATCCTGCGGTCCGACGATGGCCGGTATGCTCGGATCGCCGTTGGTGGGAGCATAGCCGTCGCAACCCATTTCGTTCTCGCGGCAAACGCCGGCAAAACTGGCGCACTCGGGACGATCAGTGGCATCACCGGTGCAGCCGAGATAGTCTGGCGGGATCTTGGCATCAACGGTACCGCCGGTGTCTCCATAGCCCTCATGGAATGACGTGCCGCCGCCTTCCTCGAGCTGGACGTTATCGACGTATGCGCCGCCGCCACCTCCATCGGCCAATTGCAACGACGCGCTCGCCACCGGCCGGGAAACGACGAAGGTGCAGGCGCCGTTCATGGACGTGAGACCGCTGCTTACGTTGCCGCTGTAGCTGAAGTCGAGATGACCGGCCGAAACCGCACATGTTCCCGTCGGCGGATTGGCGGGGTCCTGACCGGAGAATGTCATGGACGATACGACATCCTGGCCGACGAGCGAGACGGGCTTACCGAGGTTGTCGTAGAATGTCAGGCTGGCAAGAGCTGAAACGGCCTTACCTGCAACGGGAATCTGGTCAAAAGAAAGCGTGTAAGTGACGTTACTGCGCATCCGAATGCCCGTCTGGATGATTTTTTTGACGATGCTGCATGACGTCGTTCCCTTGACGACCTTGCAGGAGAAACCGGCATCCGTGCAGGGACAACCGCCGTCAGCAGTGCAGGCAACGACCGGGTTCAAGGTGCATACGCTGGTCGCCCCGACGGGGCCCTTCACCAAGATTGCATTAGTGCCGGAAGTAGATTTGGAACCGTCAGTAATGAGCGATCCGAACGTTCCGGATGGCACCGTCGCAAACGGGGCCCAGAACGCGGCATGATTGTCGCTGCCGCCATTATCGCCGTCTTCGAGCGTCTCGAAGCCGCCGTTGCGCACGAGGTTGAGCGACTGCGTGTTGGACAACCGAATCAGGGCGGTGCATCCGGCGGCGCCGGCATCACAGGTCTGGGCCTTTTGATTGAGGTAACGCACGGGATCAGCAAGCCAGTCATCGCCAGCGCTGGCATCGCTGCCAGTAACCGACGAGCAGGACGAATCGCCGCTCTTAACCGTACAGGTGGCGGTAGCGCTGCATGGACAGGAAACGCCGCTGCACACGCCGCTCAAACGGCAAACCTTACCGGTCTCCGCGACAGTGCAGGAAGATTGACCGCCGAGCACCGTGCACGAGGCTGTGATGACGGCGCAGGAACAGCCCTTCGGGTCGTTGCAAGTGCTGCCGTAGTTGCAGTTGATGACGTTAAGCGATGTGGAGTAGCTTCGACAGCCGACGTTGTCGGCGTTACAAACGCCGTGATCAATAGTGTTCAGGTCGTAGCTTCGAGCGCCGCCCGTTCGAGCCGTGAGTACGCGG
This sequence comes from bacterium, assembly GCA_023246195.1. Lineage (GTDB taxonomy): Bacteria > Patescibacteriota > Patescibacteriia > SG8-24 > SG8-24 > JAHFIW01. Next base: position 6,942 of record JAHFIW010000010.1, on the reverse strand, counting down.
CAGGTGTTGAACTGCTCCGGGCAGGAGTCGGCGTTAAAGCGCCAAATGTTGCGCTCCTTGGTGCAATAGCCCCAACCACCGATGCATTTTCCGCTATCGTCCTGCTTAAGACAGGTCTGCTTGTCCAGGCAGATTTCCGAACGCGTGGGAACCTCCGGCGAAACGGTCTGTTCGCCGTATCCCATGGCTCGGCATTGCGTGAGCGGCGCGCGCAAAATCCAGTCAGGGTCGATCATTTTGCAGAATCGATGCTGGTCGTCAGCGCCGCCCTGATCGTTGCAGTTGTTGAACTCGTCCACCACCGCCTGCAACGTAAGGGGCTTGCCCGACGGGCTGAGGTTGGCGACGATTTCCCATCCGATGGGAATGATCCTTGCCGCGCGAAGCTTCCTGAGATTGCTTTCGCAATAACCGTAAGAGTAGCAATACGGATCCTGATTTTTGGACTGGTCGTTCGCAGAAATCAACGGCCAATCACCATGCAGAAGACCCTGCTTGATGGCATCGCGTACCGTGAGCGGAGTCACGTCGGCAACCCGGATGGCGTTGGCAAACTGCTGGTCAATGACGCAGTTGTCAGGTACGCGGCCGGCCGTAGGGCAGGTGCTGAACTCCAGAATCGGGTCAATGACGCCGGCATCCCGCGTCTGCACGCTCTGCATACGGGCAGAAGCGGCGATCTCCATGCCGGAAGTGCCGGATGGCGAAAGCAGCGCGTCGGGATTCAAGACCAAGTCTGGCTGAGCGGCGACGAGTTCCTCGGTAGAAAGCAAACCCTTGCTCAGTTTGTTCCACATGCGGGACACCAAGGTCTGCGTAAACGTCTGCACGGTGTTGATGACCACCGACATGACGGCACCCTTGGCAATTTGCCCGGCAGCGATCGTTGCCGAGTAGTTCTTCGGGTCATCCTGCTGCGCTTTTTTCATCCTGGTAAATTCATCCTGCGTGACGGATGCCGGAGATTTGACGCGACCGGAAACGGGGTCGGTAATGCCCGAAAAACCCCCTCCAGAAGAAGCGTCCATGAGGGCCTTCATGACAGAATTGCGCTGCGAATTAGCCTTGACTTCGGCCATTTTGCTGAAAATTCCCAGCGAAGCCGAAAGCGGCGACTGACCCTGCGAGAAGGTTGGCGTAAGCGACTTCAACAACTGATCACCGGTCATCGAGTCCTTGAAGTTGCTCCAATTGTCGGTGAGCTGGTTAAAGTCGCATTTGGGCGGTGGCGGCTTGAGCTCATCCAAAAGACCGAGCTGAATTTTAAGTGAAATGCCGAGGCTGGGGCTGCACAGGTTGAATCCCAGTTTCGTGAGTCCCGATTGGCTGGAAAGCGTACCGACCGCTTCGCCGATAGCGCCCTGCCACGCCTGAGTAAAGCCGCTGCTGAAGGATTTGCTGTCCCAACAGATAGTCTGACCGTTGCACGACGTCGTAAGCGCGACGGCCGCCTGATAAGCAAGCTGCGTAGTGAAGTAATTGACGCCGCTTACGACCGACGTTACTGCGGCCTCGACGATGTTGTCGGTAATAGTCGCCTTGATTTCCTTGACCACCCCCTGAGTCTCGAGGACGGGCGCGCTGACGGCAAGCTGTGCGTTGGCGGCAAGCGGAGAGGCCAGCACCGAACCAAAAATCGTCACAAACGCCAAAAGGGAAAGCAAGAGCGAGGTTATCGTCTTTTTCCCCTCGTTGGGACGTTTCGAATGTTGATTCCCTGTCATCATTGCAGTGGAGTAATGGTCGTCTACGGAGCGTTGGTGCCGGCTGCGGCATTGGCATCGTTCTGAATCACCATCTCATTCAACGTATCGCTGACCAACTTGCGCAGCGTCGCGTCATCGGCCTTTTGCAGGGCCTCTGTCGGTATGCCGAGCTTGCCAAGGAATGAGCGCAGGTCAGTAGCCGACATCTTCAGCAGTCCATCCTTAATGATCTGAGGGGTGAGTTTGTTGGGATCGCCGAACGTGTCGGAAATCGCCTGCATGTAGCGCTGCTGATCTGCCACCGACTGCGCGTTTTGCGTCCCAGTCCCGGTATCAGTCCCGCCCACGCTATTGGAGGACGTCGGAGCGGAAGGCATCGTTACGGGCCCATTTACGGGCGAATTCGCATCAACAGCCGTGGTGGTTTCGGCTATCCTTGCTTGCCGACAAGTCTTGCCTTCTGGGCAGTTGGGATCGGTGCCGCGCGCGACCTCCACGCCGTCGGGAATGCCGTCGGAGTCGGAGTCGGCCAAAAACGGACTGGTGTGATATACGTACAACTCGTCATAATCGCTTAAACCGTCCCCGTCAGTATCCATCCGACGGAGCTTGTCGTCCTGTTCCTTTTGCACCTGTTCCGCCGTCTTGAAAACCATCGTGCCCGTCCGCTTGAAAGGCATCGAAATTTCCTTACCGATAAGAAACGGCCAAAGAACGGCAGAGGCAACTCCAATAACGAGAAAAACCCCGAGACTCAACTTCTGGTGCGAAGACATGGAATCCCAGCCGCTCACATGGTTTTCGGTTACCGGCATGTCACGCCTATAGTGGCGCACAGCTACCGAATCATCGTAACATTTTTTTGCCTATAAAGTAAGCGCGTCAATCAGTGCCAACCAATCGATGACGCTCAATTCTTCGGGGCGGCTGGCCGAATTGAGACCAGCCTTTAAAAAGGCTTGTTTTAGCTTATTTTCATCGTTCTCAACTGAACGAAGAGTATTTTTGAGCTGTTTACGTCGCTCAGCGAAACCGGCACGAACCACTGTAAAATAGCGTTGTGGAGAAAGACGGCCAAAAAACTTGGTCATCTCAGCGTCGGATTTTCTCTTCATGTGGATAACTGCCGAGTCGACTTTTGGAGGGGGTAGGAATGCTTTGGAGGAAACGTTGACCACGCGTGACACCTCGGCATAGGCCTGCACCATTACGGCCAAGCTGCTCATGTCTCCCTTCTTTGCGAGGACGCGATCGGCAACTTCGCGCTGAATCATGATGGTAATCGTTTCCGGACGAGGCGACTCCAGAAGGAACTTCTTAAGAACGTCCGAGGTGATTCCGTAAGGGAGGTTCGCGACGAGCTTGTAGGATTTGCCGTGCGCGGCGAGAGCGGCGTTCGTGAAATCCAAGACGCTGCCTTCGAGCAGGGTAAAATCTTTATTTTGACCGAAACGCTCGACAAGAAGACTGCGAAGTTTCAAGTCCAGTTCTACGGCGGTGACCAGTGCGCCTGCAGCGAGCACTTTTTCCGTCAGGATTCCGGGACCGGGGCCGATTTCAAGAACATGGTCGCCTTTTTTGATCGCGGCAGCCTCAATCATCTTCTCGACCACGGTCTCATCCAACAAAAAATGCTGGCCTCGTTCGTGGACGGGTCGGATGCCATGGGGTACGAGAAGGTCGCGGAGTTCGGCGGGGGTCATGTGGAAGACGCCACTGCGGCAACGAAGACTTTTCGCGGCATTAAGGCGTAAAAAGAGGCGAAAACACCGGCCAAAACGAATACTGCCGGCCAAGCGGTATCCCACCGCCAAAGGATCGCGGCGGCGGCGATGGCGGCGGCGGCCTTGCCGATGGAAAGCGACATTTCAAAATGCACCACGGATTCCATGGTCACGCCATCACGAGCCTCGTCATACATCATGGCGACGAGGGGCAGGCCAAGCATGTTTTTGGAAACGCGATAAAACGAATCCATCAGGAACACGCCGAGTCCGCCGCCGGCGACGACTGGACGCATGATCCAGGAAGCCACGTCGTAAAACACTCCGCTGCGCAGAACGGAAACGGGATCGCCTTCGTCACTGAGACGGCCGATGTACAGGATGGCGACGACGTTCAGCAACATCGCCAATGACACGATGACGCCAAGAGAGGTCAAATTGGGAATGACGGTCACCATGAAGAGCGGCCAGGCGACCAGCGCGATCAGCTCTTCACCGTATCCGGCAAAAGCCATGGTGCGCTTGCGGTTCTTTTTTCCGAACGGACGCTTGATTGCCGCGACGTACTCAAAGCTCTTCGGCGCGTACAGTTCGGGAGTGCGAAGAAGGGGGATGTTCGAAAGCAAAATCAATATGGCCACGCCGATAATGAGCGTCCTATACCCGAAGGCCGCAATCACCGCGCCACCGACAGCCGGCGCCACCACGGCAGCCAGCCCCACGATGGCCGCCATATTGGAAACTTCCCTACCCCTCTCTGATTTAGTGCTCCATGTAGCGAAATTCGTATGATACCCCGGCCAATAGAGGATTTTTTGGAAGACAAGTGCAAACAAGGCGACGACCGCAAATGCGGGGTGCCAAGGAATGGCGAACAGCGAGATGTACCACAAGATCAGAAATGGCGAACTGAAGAGGATCGTGTGCTCGTAACCGTGACGACGGCAGATGCGGCCGCCAAGCGGCAGCATGAAAAAATACAGGATGTAGACGGCGGCGTAGAAAAGGAGGATCTTCGGAATGGAAAAGCCGACGGAGTGCAGGTAGAGGGGTTCGAACAGGGCGATGGCTCCGGTGGCAAAATTGAGGATTGCCGACGACAAGAAGAGCTCACGCACCTGTTGCGTCGGGTGCGGGGCGAAGTAATGCTCGATGTAGCCGTGGATGCTTCCTGAGGGCATAACGGTTTCAGATCTTCACCGACCCCTGTCGGAGAACGATGACTTTTTCTTTTTCGAATCTTACTATGGTCGATGGCGGGCGTTGCGGCAATGTTCCGGCGTCGAGGACGACTGACGGGACATGACGGCGGCCGCGAAAGGCGGCAATTACTTTTGAGGCGCCGTAGATGGCGGAGTCTCCCGAAACGTTCGCGGAGGTGGAGGTGACGATACCGCCAGCCGCGCGTGCGACGGCTCGAGCCCAAGCCGAGCCCGGAACCCTGACAGCGCCGAATTTTTGACCGGATACTTTCGCGATTACGCTCCCCTTTTTGAAGGGCAGTACGACGGTGAGCGGCCCGGGCCAATGCGCACGGGCATTTTTTGCGGCCTTTCCCGCAAGAAGGAAGTGCTTGGCCACGTCGGCATATGCGGCCGCGATGAACGGCAACGGCTTCCTTCGCGAACGTCCCTTGATACTGAACACTTCGCGCACCGCATGCGCGCTGCGCGGATCGGCCGCGAGGCCGTAAGCCGTCTCGGTCGGAAAGACCAGCACTTCCCCGGCAAGAAGCACGCGTCTGGCTTCGGCCAGCGCCTTCTTCCCTACGCGAGTTCGGGTAATTTTGACGGTACGCATCGACATAACTATTTTTTTTCGAAAGCGCTCGACAGTTCGTTTGATCCCCTCTCCCGCGCGTGCCGCCCCATGAAGAACGCGTGCCTTATTCGGCGACTTCTTCATATCACGTACAGTATACCATTTTTTTTGCCTTATTTCAAGGGAAAAATGGCCACATCGCGCATAAAAAATCCCGAACCTTTCGGAACGGGATTTGCTATTCTCCCCCTCTTTTCTGCTCCTTGAGATACGCCTCGATAAACGGGTCCAAATTGCCGTCGAGCACTCCTTGGGTATCCGTCGTCTCGTACTTGGTACGATGGTCCTTCACCATCTGATACGGATGCAGCACGTAGGAACGGATCTGGTTTCCCCACTCGGCGCTGGTGAACTCACCGCGGAGCTTTTTCTTTTCCGCTGCACGCTCTTCCAAATAAATCTTATGCAGGCGCGCACGCAGGATACGCATGGCAGTTTCCTTGTTCTGGGTCTGCGAGCGTTCATTTTGGCAGGTGACGACCAAGCCGCTGGCCAAGTGCGTGATGCGCACCGCGGAATAAGTGGTCTGCACGCCCTGCCCGCCGTGACCGCCGGCAAGGTAGGTGTCGATGCGGATGTCTTTGGGTTCGATCTTCACCACTTCGACGTCGCCGAGGTCTGGCAGGACTTCGAGCAACGCGAACGACGTTTGGCGCAACTGATCGGAGTTGAAAGGCGACAAGCGCACCAGGCGATGCACGCCGGCTTCCGCCTTAAAATAGCCATAGGCGTAACGGCCAGTGACGGAAAAGGTGGCGCTCTTTATTCCGGCCTCTCCCCCGCGTGATTCGTCGAGCATCTTCACTTCCCAGCCTTTGCGCTCGGCAAAACGAAAGTACATGCGCATCAGCATCTCGGCCCAATCCTGGGCATCGGTGCCGCCCGCGCCGGCGTGGATTGCCACGATGGCATCATATTCGTCATACGGCTCGGCCATGAGCGTGGTGAATTCCAACGCCGCGAATGCCTTCTGCAACTCGGCAATCTGCCGGCCGATATCGGCATCCACGTCCAAGTTGTCGGCGTCTTCCTCGAGCACCAGTTTCGTAAAATCAAAAAGCTCAGCGGCCGAAGACCGGAGCTTTTCCCATTTGCCGTAATAGTCCCGAAGGTCGGCCAGCTTGCGGCTCACCTTTTGGGCGTGCTGCTGGTCCTTCCAAAAATCAGGCTGTTGCGTTTCCCACTCGGTGGCTTCGATTTGCGTCTTGGTCTTATCCAGGTCAAAGCAACCCCCACGTGGCGGAGACGCGCTGGCCGAGCTCTTCGATATCGTGGAGGTGTTGTTTAAGCATTGCGATAAGACGGCTGACTGCTAAAGAGAGATTCGTCGAGCGTACTTTCCGATGATCGGCAGTTCCCATTCACGACTCTTGGCGGCTTGCAGAAGGCCGTACACCGAAGCGGCGGCGGGCAACATGAGAAGCACCCAGCCGAGGAACGGGATAAGCATGAGAACGGCCTCAACGAAGAACAGCGCCATGCCTTGGCGCAAGTGGAATTGCAAGAACGGCGACTTGTGCCGAACCGCGAACAGCGGAATGACAAACAGGACGCCGGCATACGACAGCGCGGCCATGATCTTTTCCCGGTCCTTATCGGTGAGCGGAGGCAGTTCCGGCATCACGAACGTCTTATGTTCGTCCATAGGCTGGCGCGTCAATGCGCTGCGTACAGTATACCGTTTTTCGCAC
>JAHFIW010000009.1 GCA_023246195.1 bacterium | reverse complement strand
CCGTAAAACACCAACCACAGCAGATATGGCAGATAGAGCAGATAAGGAATGCTGAAGACCGGCGTGAGCGGAATCAGGTCATCAAGACGCGAACCGAGCAAGTCGCCGTCAAATTTGGTTTTATCGTTGAGCTTCAAATAAAGGCTGAAACTCAACAGCACCACGGCGACGAGCGTCACGCGGAACGGCAATGATGCGGTAATGACGAGCGGGTCAATCATACGAAGCCGTCTTTATCATACTACCGAGCTTCTTTTTGATACAACGTCCGCCTAGGAAAATAATTCCGCCTTAAAACCTCGCGAAAAGTGCGCGCCTAAGTCGGGATTCAGGACAAGATACTCAAAATCAAAGTGAGGAACGAGCTTCTCCGGCCCAACCAAGAACAGCGCGGTCGCCAAGGCATCGGCAATCATCGCTTTTTCCGCCACCACCCAAACGGCCGACAAGTGCCGCGGAGACAGCAGCGTGCGCGGATCGATGATGTGATGATAGTCGGCCCAGACGCGGCGGTTCCCCGCCGAGCCGCAAATGCTCTCATTACCCAACTCCACCACGCCGATAACTTGGCTCAAGTTCTGCGGATGTTCCAGTCCCACGCGCCGCTTGCCGCCCAGTGCGCTGCGATGAAGGATGTCCTGCCCCGCATCAACGCAAAAGGACTCAATGCCGTGACTGGCGATAATCTCGCCGACGATGTCGATGAGGTACCCCTTGCCTGCCGAACCGAAGTCCAAAAGAGCAGGCTGCTTCATCTCGAGCTGCGGATGCCGATACGAGAGCGCGTCTTCCCACCTTGGGGGACGGCTCAACGGCGTTGGCTTGAACGAATAGTCAGCATCGTAACCGGCATCAGCCATCACCTGACCGATGAGCGGCGTGAACCTGCCGTCAGTGAGGTCATACAACTTGCGGTACACGGCCATCATCGGCTCGGCGTCGTCCGGCAGCATGTACGTGCCTGCCGTACGGGCCATCTCGCTCACCAGGGAATCATCGCGAAAACGCGAATAATCACGGTCAAAAACAGCAATACGCGCGAAAATCGCGCGCATTAACCGTTCCCGCAGCTCAGGAGAAACGTCCTGCAAGAGGTCGATCCTCCAAGTGGTGCCTATAGCATCGAAGGCCAGCGGAGGAACCTGCATAAAACTTACTTTGCGGCGGCCTGGACCTTCACCTGCGCAAGAGCGTCATTGAAACCCTTCGGGGTGAGTGATGAACCGGAGACGTTAACGAGGTTTACCTCATCGATGTTCTTGCCGATGACCTGCGCCTTGTAGCCGGCGATGAAGGCATCCTGCATGAAGACCGACTTCTTGTTGACGGCCTGCGGATCAATGTTGGCATCGGTAATGGTGTTTCCGGCGAGGGTAATGGACACATTGAGCGATTCCGGACCTGCTGGCGAGTAGTAGTGGCCGACGGCAGTATAGGTGCCGTTCTTATACGCGCCATGAGTGATGCCGGCGGAGGGAGTACCGGGGGCGTTGCAGCCGGCGCCCACAAAAAGCAGGGTGGAGCTGGCCACGGCGGTCAGCGCGACGGCATTCGACTTACGCTTTTTTTCATTCTTCACGACAGTCTGCATAGCTAAGTAACATTAATGAAAGCGCGATACCCAAGACTATACTACAGCCTGTCGTTTTGGCAAAGAGAATCGAACGGCGGATTCGAAACGTTCTCGGCGCTCAGGCGCACCGCCGTTGACCGGGCGCCATGTTTACGCTAGCCTGAACGGTGCCCAATAAGCGGGCTCAAGGAGAATACCGTGAACAAAACGAAATCTCGCGCGGCCGACGAAGCGGCGGTCGCCGCAGGTCTTTCCCATGGACGAAGGCTCGGCAACTTGCTCCGCGACGGCGCAAGCGAAAAACGTGCGCGTATGCTCAATGAGCTGAGGGAGAGAACCGCCTCCAGGGACGCCTCCACGCTCGCACGAAGCCTGGCCACCTGTGCCGACGCTTCGCTCGGCGACGACTTCGGCCGCAGCAGCGACATTCGCGCGGCGGCGGGAGGTTTCCGTGACGCCATCGTGGCGCATCCGCCCGACGGACGGCGCGACTGGGAGGCGATCGCGGATACGCTCGCCGAAAATGACGCGAAGGAAGCCGTCACGGTTCCCGGAACGGCCGAAGCCACGTGCGCTTCCGCCTCGACGGCCATGATCGTGGCGCCGTCGTCCGACGACGAAGAAAAAAGCCCGCAGCTTCCGCACTGACCGCCCGCACCGTCACGCCGCTCCGTTTGGGGCGGTTTTCTTTTTTCGTAATAAAAAGCTCCGGCCATGTACCGGAGCTTTCGACTATTCAGTTGAGACCGTCCGCTTCCCTTTTTCCTAAGCGGCCCCCGGCCCGATTTTTTCTCCCATCTTCCTGGCAATCTCATTCGGATCGTCGAGGCTATCGACCCTCTCCCTCAGCTGCTTAAGCGCTTCGGTAAATTTCGTTTTCGCCGCAAGGTCCTTGATGTCAGCGAGCTTCACGTCAGCCTCGTTCATGTCATGACCCAACGTTTTGATCATGCCGCTCAACAGCTCGGCACGCCGACCGATCTCGCGCGAAGAATCCGGTTGAGACTCGGCATGCTCTGTTGTTCCGTCATTGCCAACATCCTTCTTCAGCTGGGACATGTCCGTTTCCTCCCCGTCAAAATGACCGTGACCTTCCATAACAGTATCTTTAAGAAGCGACCCTTTCAGCCAAAAGCTGAGCGGCCATCTCCGCGATCAAGTCCTTAAACTCCTGACGGATACCGTTTACCTCCGCATAAACGCCGTCCAGCTCACTTTTTGCGGCCTCGTAGATGGCTGATTCTTGAGCATTCATGAAGGTAGTTTACCATTTTTTGACGCATACTTCAACAAAAGATCTCGGCCTTGGCATTGACCCGCAGCGGTCAAACGATTACGGTGCCGCACATGGGGAACCGACCGTTTGTTCGCCAAGGAGGAAGAACGTGCACAAAACTCGTTTGTTACTTTCCCTGACCGCAGTCATTTTGTTCGTGGGGACATTCATAGTGATGTCCGACTGCCGTTCAGGCTGCGCCTATCACCGAGGCGTCTCGCCGCCGCAGATGGAAGAAGTCTGTCACGCCTCGATGCCGACCCTCGTCATCTTCTCTGCCGAGTGGTGCGGTTACTGCACGAAGCTCGAAGAGCACACGCTCACTGACCCCGCGGTCAAAGAGCGTCTCAGGGGATACGCCGTCGAAATCGTCGACGTCGACAAAAATCGCGGGCTCGCCCGCGCTGCGGGAGTCCACGCGCTGCCAACCGCCTTCATCCTCACGAGGGCCTGTGTCACCAAGAGCAGGACCGAGGGATACCAGACTCCCGAAGAATTCCTGAAATGGCTCGACGAGGCAGAAAAACCGTAACGCAGCACCGGCCGTCTCGGCCGGTTTTTTTATTGACGAGGTCAGGTATAAAAAATCCCCCGACGAATGTCGGGGGAACGTGCTCACTCTTTCTTCGGACCGTCGGTGCCCTCAAGCAGAGCTTTCAACTCAGCTTCGAAGAGGGCCTTTTCCGAAGCAGGCAACCGATCAAACTCGTCGACGGACTCGATGCCGAATTTCGCGACGAGTTCGGCGACGATTCGTTCGGCCTTGCTGAGAAGGACCGCCTTAGACTTGAACACCATGCGGAAACCGCAGGGCGTTGCGGGGTCTTTGACAAAGACGACGTCGTCGGGACGGTCGACGATCGATGCCACTTGGCTGGGCGTCGTGCCCGCAGTGAACGTCACGCCGTGCGGTTTTCCGCGCAGCAGGTCGTCGATGCCCAACTTTGCCTGCACCGTCTGGTCGGCATCGATGCGCTGACGCGCTCCGGTCATCGGATTGCGGAAGTCCTTGAACTCCGCGTCCACGGATCTCACGAAAGCGCGGAGATCGGCCAACGTAATCGACGGATCGACAATCAGCGCCGAAGTGGCGTGTGCCGGCCCGAACACGACGACGCAATCCGGATTCACGGCGACATGGTGCCTCGCGAGGCTCACCGTGACGTGTCGCGGCTCACTGCCGAACCTGATCGTCACGTGAATGGGCGGATCGGTCGACGAGCTCAGAATACGCTGATTTGTCGCGGTACTGAGCTCGTGCCCGTAACAGAACGCGAGATCATACAGCTCGGAAATCAGATGCGCGTCGACGTCTTTCAGGCGCCGCGCGGCCATGCGAACGGTGAAGTCCCCGTCTTTTACGGTCATGTTGCGTACCTTTGCCGTAGTGGTTGGAATTGCGCAAGTAAAGAACCTGGCGGACAAGCCGCACTGAGTGCAGCTTGCGCACAAAAAATGCCCCTGTCAACGGCCAGCACCGTTAACGACAGGCAGGGTAAAGAAGAACGTGGTCCCCTTCTTCTCCTCGGACGTAAACCAGATCTTTCCCCCAGACAGTTCCACTACGGATTTTACGAAATACAGTCCGAGGCCGGTACCTTGCACGGCGCTCTTGAGCGCGTTTTCGGCACGGAAGAACTTCTTGAACAGCTGGTTCTGATCAGCTTTTGGAATACCGATGCCGTCATCCTTGACCGACACCAGCAGCTCGTTGCCGCGCAGTTCCGCGCCGAGCGTCAGCGTACCTCCATCCTTCGAGTACTTGCTGGCGTTGGAGATGAGATTCGCGATGACCTCATGGATAAGCAGCCCGTCAAACATGGCCATAGGCAACGGCTTCTTCGCGAAAGCGAACGCCTGTTTCTTGGCGGCCAACAACGGCATCGCCTCGGCCATCGCCTCCTCGATCGTGACGACCATGTCCGTGGGTTTCGGCGCAGGCTTGTTCATGCCGGAATCGAGCCTCGAGATGTTAAGCAACTCATTTACCAGAACCACCATGCGTTCGTTGGCAACGAACAGCTTGTCGACCATCTCCTGCTGTTTTGGCTGCAACGGGCCGAGGTCGCCTTTGCGCAGCATGTCGGTCAGCCACTTGGTGGCGGCCAACGGCGAACGCAATTGATGCGAAGCGATGGAAATGAACTCCGACTTTCGCTTGTCGAATTCCGCCTCGTCAGTAATGTCGCGAATGACCTCGATGGCACCGATAATTTCCTTTCCGAAGGCCACCGGCGACACGGTCACGTTCACCGGATAGGTGCTGCCGTCTTTGCAGATCAGCGAATACGGCTTGGGGAAGGCCGCTAACACGGACCTCTCTCCCGTCCGTAACGCAATGCGCGTGGGACGCAGCTCCTGGGCAATCGAATGACCGTCGTCATCAAGGAACTTCAGCATGGCTTCTTCCTTTTGCCCGACCAGTTCGGCGGATGTCCAGCCCATCGCGTCTTCCGCTTCCTGATTGATGAACATGATGCGGCCTTCCTTGTCCGTGGCCACCAAACCTTCCCCGATGCTGGAAATCAGCGCCTCAGTACGGGCCTTCTCCAGCTCGGCCATATCCTTGTTGAATTCCAAATCAGCAGTACGAGTGAGCACCTTTTGGTCGGTATTCGAAATCGAGTCAATCAGCTTTCTGTGCATGCGATCAAAAATCGCAGTCAGTTCGTCGAGCTCGCCCATGCCGCCAGGAATGTCATCGGGCGAACCCTTGTCACCGACGGCCACCTCGCGCATGGCCTCAACCAGCCTGCGCACGCGGCGCAAGACGAGCAGGTCGCCGAGCGTAAGAGCGGCCCATAATGCCACGATGCCCAACAGCAAGGCGATTGCCGCGGCACGATAAGCCGCATCGCGAACGGAAGCGAAGGCCAAGTCGGTGGGAATGCCTACATAGACGTACCAGGACGGAGAGCCCGCATGAGCAAGCGGCACGAAGGCGTAAAGACGCTTCACGCCGTCAACGCCCGTGATCGTGGCCGAGCCGGACTTTCGCGAAAGGATTTCAACGGCGAGGTCGGCCTCTGGCAGTATCTTACCGACCCACTTGTCATTTTCCGGACCTCGTAAAAGTATCGCCGAACGGGAATCAATGATGCCGAAAGCGGCACCGCTCGGTAAGGATGACTGAATCGCCGCGGCGGCCGAAACGTCATTGACGGTCGAATGCGCGTCATCGATGAATGCGCGAGAGGTCAGCTGCACCAACGGTGCCAGGCGTTCGGCGGCCATTCCCGCATCGCGAGTGATTGCCTGGCGCATGTCGAACGCGACGCCGACCGCAATGCCGGCAACGGTAAAAGCGGAAAACATGATCAACAGGGCGATACGGCTGCCCAGACCATGGATATGCACGTGCTTTCGCGGCGTGACCTTCGCTGATTCAATACGCATAATCTTTCTAAGTATAGCAAAAAACGAGTCGCTTTAAAAGGGGCTTCGGCAATAAAAAATCCCCGGTCGAAACCGGGGAGCGTTCATGTCGACGCTTCAAACTTCTCGCAGCACTCCTTAACGATGCCGGTAACCTCGTTCGGGCGCAATCTGCTGTGCCTTTTACGAGGAGAGCCGCCGCCGTTGTCGCCACCGTCCCAACGGTCAGGGTCGTCTTGAGCGATGCCTTCGGCCTCATTGAGGCGTTCGAACATCTTGTCGACCGGAAACCAGTTGATAAACCGCGAACGGCGGAGAATGACGTAACGACTGACAGGACCCGGCTGTCCGACGAGCGCAACGAACGCCTTCACGTCCTTGTGCGCAAGACCGAGACGGGCATTTCTGCCAATCTCGTTGATGAACTGCCACCGGCCGAAGTCCTCGATGACCTCGAACCGCATGTCCGGCTCGAGTTCCCTGCCTTTTCCGAACAGCGTGGCGCGAATGCGACCATGCGTCTGCTCGATGAGCGCCTCCATTTTGACGGCGCCCATATTGACGAGGCTGCCGGCAGCACGAGCTTCGTAGTACGGCTGACTGACCCACAGCAGCTGCTTGAGCAGATGCCATCGCTTCTTGATGGGGTAGAACCCAGCAGACATGTCCAGCAAGTCCGCCAGGTTGACCAGCATCTTGAGACGCGGGCGATCGACATGCTCTGGATACTTGAGGATGTACGTACACCACTGGACGTCGGGGTCGCCATCGTCGACGAAAAGGTTCGCGCGGGGCATTCCCTTAAACGAAAACGTTTCGAACAGTCCCATCTTCACGAGATGCAGCGCCTGGGGGGCGCTCGACCGCGTGGCAATGCGGTCACAGCCCTCGTGATGGTTGATGTTCAGACGCAACCCGTCCGAAGTCGATCGCGGCCGACCGGAGCAGTAGCCGTCAATCGCGATGCTGTACTTAGGATACTTGCTGAATTGCTTCCAGCTTACCGTCTTTCCCGGCTGGACGATTAGTCGCACGCTCATGGTGAAACCTCACTTTTCTCAACCAAAAAAGACCGTGAAAGGAACGACCCACAACGCTACTCCCCTCGGGCATGGTCGTCAACAGTACCTTTCCACCACCGGCCAATTTAATGCTATACTTTTGCTATCTACGATTCCCTATGTCGATTCCCAGACAAAAGCGGCACAAGGACGACGACCTGATCCTGTTCCCCGAGGCGGAGCGGGCAGCCTTGAACAACCCGACGGAAAACCGCGCCGAAGACGGATGGTTCAACGATGACGAAGGCCGTCTCGCCATCGACGTCAGCGAAACCGAAAAGGAAATCGTCATCCTCTCGCCCATTGCCGGCGTGAAGCCCGAAGACTTAGAAGTGTTCATGCACAACGACATGCTCACCATCCGCGGCAACCGACATGAGGACCTTGGCGTTGTTCCGGGAGGAAAGCACGTCGTTCGCGAATGCCACTGGGGAGCCTTCTCACGCTCGGTCATCATGCCGATCGAGATTGACGCGGATGCCATCACTGCCGCCATCCGCGACGGAGTGCTCACCGTGCGCATGCCAAAAATGGAGCGCTCACGACGAATCGAAGTCAAAGAGCTCTAGAAAACGAGGCGTTCGCTTGTACAAGAGAGCGCTTCGTGGAAAGCTACCCCTGTATGACCGACAAACGCGAAAATCGCGGAAAGGGACGGTCACCGTTTATCCTTCGGGCGGTGGCGCTTTTTTTATTGGCTGCCGTCTTCGTAGGAGCAGCCACATACGGCGCGCTGGCCACATCCAAGAAAAACCAAGTCATTCAAGGCGTTTCGATTCATGGCGTCAATATTGGGGGCAGGACTTCGGATGAGGCGGCTGCCGAAATTCGCCGGCAAGTGACCACGCTTCGCCTCCATTACCTTCTCAATGGACAGACTGTCGATATCACCCCCAATGCAGGCACCATTCCCGTTGCCAAGTACGACGTTACCGCTGCCGTCAGCGAGGCCCTTGGCGTCGGGCGCGATGCCAATCCGGCTATCGCCATGTTCAAGCGTATCCGTACGGCGCTCATCGGCACCTCCATCGACCTTCCGCACACCCTTGACCGCACCGCTCTTCGCGCGGCGCTGGAACAGCATTTTTCCGACAACGTCTCCATCGGGAAAGACGCGCGCTTCGTCATCACGTTCAACGAGAACGGCGCTCCTGCCGTAAGCGTCGATCCCGAACAGGACGGAGCGGTCGTCAACTATGACGCGGTAATGCGCGCCACTGATGATCGCCTTGCCTCCCTTTCCGATGAAACCATCAGCATACCCGCCAAACAGGACAAGCCGCACCTCACCAAGGCAGACCTCACGCCGCTCATCCAGGCAGTCGACGCCGCCATACGACGCGCGCCCTTCACCCTCAACGCCAAAACCGAAACATGGACGCTCTCCCGCCGAAACTTCGCCGACTTGATTACGGCCGTCCCTGCCGACAATGACGGCTCCCCCGTGCTGGCACTCGACCGCGACAAGATGAAGAACTACGTCGAGACCCTCGCGGCTTCCATTCGGACCGAGCCAAAAAATGCCGTATTTGAGGAAAAAGACGGCAAGGTGACGACTTTCGTGCCAGGCGCGGACGGCGAGACCATCGACCCCGACGCTTCAGCGGTAGCCATCGAGTCCGTAGCGTTCGGCACGGACGATATCAAGCCGATTGCCCTGCCGCTGATGCCGATTCATCCTGAAATCGACACCGAAAAATCGAACCGTTACGGCATCAAGGAAGTCATCGGGGTAGGCGCCACCAACTTCGTCGGCAGTCCAAAAAACCGTCGTCACAACATTGCGGTCGGCGCCGCCAGCGTGAACGGCACGCTCGTCGCTCCGGGCGAAGAGTTCTCGATGCTCAAGACGCTCGGAAAAATCGATGCCACTACCGGCTACCTCCAAGAGCTCGTCATCAAGGAAAACAAGACCTTGCCGGAATACGGTGGCGGTCTTTGCCAGATTGGCTCTACCGCCTTCCGCGTGACCCTCGATGCCGGCCTGCCGGTGACCGCCCGACAAAACCATTCCTATCGCGTCCCCTACTATGAGCGCGATGGCGATGGCAAGAACATCGGTCCCGGCAAGGATGCCACCATCTACGATCCGGCGCCCGACTACCGCTTTCTCAACGATACCGGACACGAAATCCTCATCTGGACGGACATCGCGGGGAACAAGCTGACCTTCACCTTCTGGGGAGTGAAGGACGGACGGACGTCCTCACAGACAAGTTCACGCGTGTACAACATCGTGCAGCCGCCGCCCAAAAAGATCATCCAGACGAGCGAGCTCAAGCCCGGCGAAGAAAAATGCACTGAGCACGCGCATGTGGGCAGCGAAGCCGTGTTCACCTACACCGTCAACTTCCTCGACGGCACCAAAAAGGAGACGGATTTCCATAGCCACTACAAGCCATGGCAGGAAGTCTGCCTGGAGGGCGTCGATCCTTCCAAGCTGCCGCCGGGAGTGACCACGCAAGAACTCATCACCTCGCCCGACTCCGCTGCAGCTGACGTGCCAGCGGTGACAACGCCGGTTCCCGCCCGCTGAACGACAAAAAAACGACGACCGTAAGGCCGTCGTTTTCAGTCTGGAAACAAAAACACCCCAATGAGTCGCGCTCAAGAAGAGTACTCGGAGGGGAGATCGAGCCGGAGCCCAATACATCCTTCAAGTAATCCCCATGCTTGTCGTGAGCGCGAATCGCTAGGGTGTTTCTTGTGCCGTGTGAAAGGTTCTTCTTCTACGACGTATGAACTTACCACGGATTGCCGAGCCTGTCAAGGGGTGGATTCAATCCCTAAGAAAAAACCGCCCCTGCCTAATGGGGACGGTCTATGCGGTACGGTCAGGCGGTCTTGGAAAGGCTGCTTTTCTTCGGTTTTTCGCTGAAAACCTTGGTTACCGGCGGCGGCTCGTACGGCTCTGGCTTCTCGCCTTCTTTCACGTCAGTGGCGAAGAGATAGGCGTTGCGATACTTCTCGCCAAGCGCCTTGAGGAAGAGCTCCCCCTCGTCGGCCATGACGTTCTTCTTTGCCGACGACGAGAATACGCCGTTCTTCTCCAGCTGTCCGACGAGCCTGGCGTCACCCTCGAAACGCGCGCGCCCGCCTTCGAGCATCACGCGAACCAGGACTTTCCCCTTGCGGGCGATCGCATCGAATTCGACGAGGTCAACCCACTTCATGTTCGTTTCTTTAGGTTGTTCCATTGGCGATGTCCCGTCTCCTTTACGTTACGCAACATAGGATGTTCTTAGCACGTTTTAGTAAAAAAATCAAGCATGCCGCACTGCCGAAAAGAAATCCAGCCATTCGCTGTCCTGAATCTTGAAATCCTTATCGGCCATGACCAGTTCCAACTTATCGGTGAATTCCTTCCATGCACGGACGGCATCCTCCGCGCTCAGCGTCGCCTCAAAACCTTTCTTCAGGGCTGCCATGACTTCAGGGGAGCCGATCAGCCCCTCAACGTTCTTCCGGATTTCCGACGGCAAATCCAGACCGGCCATCGCATCGGAAGGAACCGAACGCAAGCCGTCTTCCCTGTCCACCCTTTTCCCGAAAATTGCGCCGTTATCGATTGCCTGATGCCTCCCGTCCGGACTCACCATCCAGTTTCCTTCATGCCGATCGCTGTTCGTCGTCAGCCAATCAAAGAATGCCAGTTTCTTAAGCTCTGCCTCATGCCTCTGATCATACGCATCGCCTGCGAGCTTAAAGGCGCTCTGACCGACCTTCCAGTCCTGCACGGAACCGATGCCTTCGGGCCCGTCGCGCAGCACCGTCGGAGGAACGAGATCGAGCTTGAGGGCGCGATCGATGAATGCCGCAAGCGCTTCACGACCGACGGACTCGCCCTTAACGATGCCCGATCTGATTGCCGCTTCCCTTTTCCGCGGCTTGTAGCACGCGGGAAGCAGCCGTCCCTCAAAGTTCACATAGAGCGGCTTGTTCGCGGTTTGAGTCGCCTTAACGGCCGGATCGGAAAGCTCGCCGAAGGACTCCATGTTGCCCATCAGCTCACGCTCAGCCTTGGCCCGCTCCCGTTCCGCTTCGGCGCGCTCGGGAAAAGCGGCCTCGATTGCCAGCATCAAGTCCCTGCTCACCTTCCTCACGGCCTCGATTTTTTTGAACTCCCCCCGCTTTTCCACGCTCTTTTCAGCCTCCATGAAAAACGCGGCTTCTTCCTGAGAGAACCCCATGTAAGCCTTCGTTCCTTCGCGTCCCGGAATCTTAAGCACCTGAAGCAGGACCGCTCGATTTTCCGGATCATACTCCCTGATAATCTCCGCCACGTCGTCATGCGAGAGATTGAACCGGCGCGCCGCCTCGGGGAAATTCTCAGGAATGTCTTCGAGGATGTCCTGGGTAATCGCCATCTTCTCGTCTTTCGTAAAATCGATCCCCGAACTTTTTATCGCCGTGAAAAACGCCGCGGGCGACTTTTTTGCCAGGCGAAGCATCACGCCGAGCTTCTCGCCCGGCGACAAACCGACCGCATCGAGCTGATACCCGAGCCATGGGTTCGCCTCAAGCGCCGGAAGAATGATGCTCAGCTTTTCGTCATAACTGCTGCCCTCCGGCCCCTTCGCGACGAGGGCCGCCATCGCGGCTTCGGCCTTTCCGCGAGCCACCTGATCAGGAGACCTCGATTCAGACGTGTCCGCGCCGAGCTCGGCATGTGCCGATGACGCAATGTCTAGGGCTGGTTCGGTATCGGCAAAGGGAAGCAATGCTTCCGCTTCGCGTCGCGCCTCATCGACAACGGCGCGCATGGTATCGCCATTGGCATCGAGCAGGCTCATGACCTCCCGCCTGGACCGTAAAAGTTCGAGAGGAAGCTCTCCGAAGCCCCTTTCGGCATCGTCAAGTCGTTTTTTGGATTCGGCCTGAGAACTGTCGATGTCGGCCATGAGGTCATCACCAGAAAGCTCAAAAACCTCATCCGGCCTCGTCGCCGGCTCGGCAGCAGCAAGCCGCTCGGCCGTCTTCTCCTCGTCTGGCTGATTTTCCGGAGACGACCGGTGGCGTTTTGGCTCTAATGCTCCGTTCATAATTCCTCGAGACGTTTCTTAGCTTCCGCGGACCGGAACTCATCTGCCTTCTTTTCATATCGCTCGATGAGGGAACGACGCTCTTTACGAAGCGTATCGAGCTTCGCCTTGGCACGCGCATAGATGTCGCGAATCTTCTCGATGTTTGCTTGTCGCGGATCCTGCATATGACGTTTGTCGTTCTTGACGCGTGACATGGCACTAAGGCTCCACGCGGCCAGCCCCACGCAGACGAGAGCGACGATAATCGCGTATCCAGCCACGTTCATAACCTCTCGCAGAAAGGAATCACAGGTAATTATAGCCGATTTTCAATGAACCGTAAAGGCACTGATATCCTTATTTTAAACAAAAAAAGGCACCTGGCAGCCTTGACAAAAGGCCCTAATTATGATAGGTTATTTTGTTGTCGCATGGCTTGCGGCTTCACCTCGTGCCCCCTTCATCGGCGAAGAGGCCGCGAGGCGAGGCAGCAACCTCGAAGTACCGATGCACCGTCACAACGAATACACGGAAGAAAGAGGAGAAGTCCGATGAGAGATCGAACCCAGATCAGGCCCTGTGTCACGATGCCGATCGATTCCGAACCGCAAGTCTACCTTACCGGACGAACCGACAAGTCGACGTCCTCGCGGGAAGACGACATCCGCGTTCGGTTCCAGGGAAGCGCGGGTTTCATGCCCGCATGGATGTTCTCGTGGATCCTGCGCTTCATGCAGAGTCCGCGAGCCTCCAAGACCAACGATACGCGAGTCAGGTGCGTCGACGACGACGAGTACGAGTTCATTTCCGGCCCCGTGACCGTTCGAGCAAAAAAGTTCGACGTGCGCGTGGCGATGCGCGTCAGCGTCTCCCTCCCGGAACACGACCAGACCTTCTTCCGCGAACTCGACAGCACTGCCTGCGCCGAACTGGAAAAGCGCATCGCGGACATGCGCAGCGCCCTCAACCGCTACGATGACCCGAAGCTTCCCGACATCGACGACGAGGAGAGCCGCTGGTTCGAATCGTTCGATTCGGACGACGAACGGAAAGATGACGCCGCGTCCGAAACTTCCGTTTCAGGAGTAGCCTGAACGACCGCAGCGCGAAGGCCTCCCGGCCGAGCGCGCGAACCCCTGCACGATACGTGCAGGGGTTTTCTTTTTTACCGAAAAAGACGAGTAGATACCCGCCCCTATTTGTGACGCGTAAGCGAAACCGCCAGGGTTCGACCGGCCAGGACCACTGCAAAGACGGCAAGCATCAAAAGCACGATGGTGCCGCCGGTAGAGAGGTTAAAGGCAAAAGACACGAAGATGCCGGCGACGACTGACAGCACCGAAACGGCCTCGGCAACGATGATGGTCGTCATGAAACTCTGTCGCAGCTGCAACGCGGTCACGACCGGAATGACGATCAGCGCGGAAATGAGCAGCACGCCGACGATGGGAATCGACAGCGACACGGTCAGCGCGGACAAGATGATGAGCACGGAATTGACCAGTCCCGTCTGGATGCCGCTGACCTTCGCCGCATCCTCGTCAAAAGCCACGAAGACCAGTTCCTTGAAGAAGGCCGCCAGCGCGATTGCCACCACGAAGGCCAGCCCCACGATGATGCGCACGTCGCTGTCAGTGACGGTGACGATGCTGCCGAAGAGATAGCTGAAGAGGTTGGCATTCAATCCCTTGGCAAGGCTCAGTAACACGATGGCCAACGCCAAGCTTCCGGACAGGAACAGCGCCAAGGCCGACTCGCCGTAGATGCGTTTGGTGCCACGCAGCTTCTCGATGCCCAGAGAGGCCAGCACCGTGGTGGCAATGGCAGTGATGACCGGATCGACTCGTGCCAGCAAGCCGATGGCGATGCCGGCGAGCGACACGTGCGCCAAAGTGTCCGCAATCAGGGAGTACCGGCGCAGCACCAAAAATATCCCGATGAGCGGCGCGATCAGGGCGACCACGATGCCCGCCTCGAGTCCACGAACGATGAAGCCGTAGTGGAAGATGGAAGACAGCATCAATGTCGGTGGTGATGATGAGTGATGACTCGCACATCCTGTCCGAAAATGTTGTCAGGCTTGCTCGCCTTCAGAAACTCCTGCGGCGACGTGTGGCACACGAGAGTGCGGTCAATGCAGGCGATGTGCATGACTTCCTTGGCGACCATGGCGATGTCGTGCGATACCAGCACCAGCGTGAGACCCAACTTCTCATTGAGCTTCTTGAGCAGCGTATAAAACTCCGCTTGGGCGTGCTCATCGATGCCCGTAGTCGGCTCGTCCAAGAAAATGATTTCCGGCTGACCTGCCAACGCGCGCGCGATGAATACTCGCTGTTGCTGCCCGCCGGACAGGTCGCCGATGAGGCGGTTGTGAAACTCGCGCATGCCGACCTGATCCAGCGCCCGCATGGAAATCTGATGATCCTTCTTCGTCACGCCCTTAAAGAGCCCGCGACGCGCATAAAGACCCATCAGCACGACTTCATGCACCGTGGCGGGAAAGTTCACGTCAAAATTGGTGACCTTCTGGGGCACATAGCCGATTCGGGTCCAATCGCGGAACTCGCTGATATCGCGGCCGAACAGCAGCACTTTGCCGGCCGACGGCTTCACCAACCCGAGCATGATCTTGAGCAGCGTCGTCTTGCCGGAACCGTTCGGCCCGATGACGCCCAAATAATCACCCTCGTGGATATCGAAGGTGATATCCGAAAGCACCGGGTCATTCCCGTAGGAAAAACCGATACCTCGGACCTCGACGATGTTCTTGACCTCGCTTACATGCGGCATTGCAGTGCGGCGCGAAGATTCGCCAGGTTATTCCTCATGACTGAAAGATAATCCTGCCCCTGCAAGAGGGCATCCTGCTGCAGCCCTTCGATCGGATCGAGCACCAAAGTCTTTGCGCCGGTTTCCGTGGCGATGGTTTCGGACAACTTGGGACTCACCAGGCTTTCAAAGAAGAGTATAGCAACTTTATGCTCTCGGACGAAGGCAGTGATGTCGGCCAAATCCTTTGGCGAGGGTTCGGCGTCCGGCGACAATCCGGCAATGGACACCTGATTGAACCCGTAAGTCTTTGCCAAATATCCGAATGCCGCGTGCGAAGTGACGATATCCTTCTTGGCGCATGATGCCAGCCCCTTTCGATAGTCGGCATCAAGCGAATCGAGATCATTTTTGAGCGCCGCCGCGTTGGCACGGAAAGAGGCCGTGTCGGGGGCGTCGACTTTCACGTAGGCGTCCGCAATGCGATCGACTATTTGCTTGGCGAGCGGCGGACTAAGCCAGACGTGCGGATCTACGACGCTCTGACCGTTTTCAGTCACGTTACCGGTCATCAAGTCCTGTCCGACGGTGACCAGCAACGTCCTCTGCGGATCCAAATTCGCGGCCATGCGACTCCCCCACGACTCCAGCCCCGTACCGAGCAAGATGACCAGCCTGCTGTCCTCCATGCCGGCCACGTCCTGCGCAGTCGGCTCGTAGTCATGCGGTTCTGCCCCCGCAGGCGTGATATTGGTGACCGTCGCATGATCGCCGCCGACGCGAGAAGCGAAGTAATACAGCGGATAAAAACTGGTGACGACCGGAACCTTCCCCGCGACAGCAGGCGTGCCGCCTAACGTGATCCCGCGAATGACCGAAGCGGCACGACCGCCCAAAAGGAGGTACAGCCCCGCAATCAGCGCCAATAAGACCGCAACAATCGAAAGTGCCGTGCGGCTGCCGACCGCGCGACCGCGAGTGCTTTTCTTTTTACCGCTGGCGAAGTGTTGCATAATGGATACCCATCAAGCATAATGCAACATAGTTGCGTTTGTCAACTGACAAAT
This sequence comes from bacterium, assembly GCA_023246195.1. GTDB lineage: Bacteria > Patescibacteriota > Patescibacteriia > SG8-24 > SG8-24 > JAHFIW01. The sequence goes on along the minus strand of JAHFIW010000009.1, from coordinate 21,188 downwards.
GCGCCAATAAGCGCACATCCATGCCCAAGCGAACAGAAACGACCATGGCGGACCTGCTGAGAAAGCGCTCATTAAAAGTGACGCGCCTCCGCCTGGCCATGCTTGCCATCCTTCAAAAAGCCAAGGATCCCGTCGGGGCCCCGGAAATATTCAAGGCCGCCAAATCCGCCGGTGCCAACTACGTCACCGTCTACCGGGCCATCAACGCCATGGAAAAATCCGGCATCATCCGCCGAGTAAACCTCCGCCACAACCACAACGACTACGAGCTCCAAAACGAAAAAGACCACCACCACCTCATCTGCAAAACCTGCGGTAAGGTGGAGGAGTTCGAAACCTGCCCCAGCGCCGAATTCGCAAAGCGAATCCTGGCCCAAAGCAAGAGCTTCGCTTCCATCGATGACCACGCCCTGGAGTTCTTCGGCCAGTGCAAAGGATGCGCAAAGAAGATCCGCAGCAAATCCCCGCACGTTTCCAAATCGAGATGAACCGGAACCGGACGCGGACAATTACTTGATAATCTTGTCGACAATCCCGTAAGCGATGGCCTCATCTGCGGTCATGAAATAATCGCGATCAGTATCCTTTTCGACCTTAGAAAACGGATGTCCCGTATTGTCAGCGAGGATCCTGTTCAGCTGATCCTTCATCTTGATGATGCGCTCCGCACGGATCTTGATGTCCGAGGCCTGCCCTTCTGCGCCGCCAAGCACCTGATGAATCATCACTTCTGAATTCGGAAGGACGAACCGCTTGCCCTTTTGGCCGGCAGAGAGCAGCACGGCCCCCATGGAGGCTGCCATGCCCACGCAAATCGTGGCGACATCGCACTTCACCAAGTTCATGGTGTCCATGATTGCCAAACCGGCCGTGACGGAGCCGCCTGGCGAGTTGATGTAGAGCTTGATGTCCTTGGTCTTGTCTTGGCTTTCAAGAAACAGCAGCTGGGCGATGATGATGTTCGCGACGTGGTCGTCGATGCCGTCACCGAGGAAAATGATGCGATCCTTGAGAAGACGGGAGTAGATGTCATACGCGCGCTCGTATCCGCCGGACTTCTCGATGACTGTGGGGATGAGCATATTCGAGACGCTGCCGTGAGAATGAGACATAAAAAGTAGTGTGAGGAATACCTGCAGTATAACTGGCTGACGCGGTCTTGGCCATGCATGACCGAAGCATTGACTTTTTATCCGCGCTTTGCAAAGGTTGGCATACGTTTTTTCACAATGCCACAAGGAGAATCACCGATGACCCGTAGGATTTTCGGTCAGGCATGCGCGTTTGCGATACTTGCGTTCTCGCTGTTGCCTGCCTGCAGCGCAACCAATGCTGCGGCGCCGGCACGCCTCGCCTTCGTCTCGAAGGACATCACGGACGGCTTGTTGGCGCTGCACAAGGGTGACAGTTCCCTCGTCGCCGTCGCCGCATTCGACTCCGCAGGAAATCAGCTGACGCTCAACGCGAGCGATTACGGCTGGTATTCGCTCGACCCCACGGTGCTGACGGCAAAGACGCTGGGCAGCTCCGCGCTCATCCATGGGGAGTCTGACTGGTTTGACACTCTCACTCCCCCTCCGGATGCCGATGGCGGAACTGACGCGTCCGGAGGAAATGCGGATGACGGCAGCGGCGCGGGGTCGACGGTGATCGTCCGCCATGCCTCCGTTCCGTCACGTGACATCTCCGGAAACGGCAATGACCCGGCAGTGACGGTCGTGGGGCACGAACCGACCACCATGCTGCGCGTCGTCTACGGCAGCGGCAGCGACGCGCCATCGGCTACCGTGCAGGTAGCCATCGTCCTCAACGCCTCTGGACGCTGGCAGGTAGACATCAACGGGATCGGGACGCAAGAACTTACCCTGGAGCAGCACGGACGCAATGTCAGCTACGTCGGCATCGGCGGCGACGCCTCAGGCACAATCACCGGCAACCAATTCACGCTGAACCAGCTGGGGTTCGTCCTCGACGGCACCCTCAGCTCGCGCACGGACGCCGCAGGCACGTATACCGGACCGAACGACCAATCCGGCACCTGGACGGCCCACAAGCTGCAATAATGCAAGAAAAACGCTACTCCCTCCGGTGCTTATCGAAGGGATTTTTTATTGGCGCGGCCAAAAACATTTGACGGCAGCGCAACTGCTGCTATGCTCGATATAGAGTTCTTTCTCTCTGGAGGTACGCCCCATGGCGCAACGAACGCTCCCCCTGTTTCTCACGGTCATTTTTCTCTGCGTTTCGCCGCTCGTGGGATGTGCTGCCACTGCTCCGCAGGCGGCAACCCCCCAGCAATCTTCCGGTGAAATGGCACGCTACCGCCAAAACAGCGATGCGACCTACCGCATCGACTTCACCAATGCCGAAGGCTACGGCCACGGAACCGGCGTGGTGATCTCGTCCGAGGGGCACATTCTCACGGCGTACCACGTGGTGAGCCATGCCGACAGCCTGTCGGTCATGATTTCGGAAAACGGCTATCCGCCCAAGACCTATCCGGTCAAAGTCATCTGCGCCGATGTCATCCACGACATCGCCGTGGTCAAGGTGGACCGACGTTTCCTGAGCCCGGCGATTCTCGAAGACGAGCGCAACGTCCATCCGGGCGACGACGTCTACAACATCGGCTACCCGTACGATTACGGCGAGATGGTCGCGCGCGGGCACATCATGCGCCTGCACTACTCGCCCATCGAAAAGGTCGACGAAAAACTCCCTGCGGACGAGCGCGTCTACATCCGCGAAATGACCCTCGCGGATTTCATCACCGGTCCGGGAGCATCAGGCTCCGGCATCTTCCTGTCATCGAGCGGAAAGCTCATCGGCGTGATGCGCCTGCTCATCTGGCAGGGCACGGGCAATATCAGGATGATGACGCGCGCCTTCGTGCCGGTAGACCAGGTCGTGGAACTCCTGAAGACCAACAGGATTCCGTACGTCTCATCGAACGGAACCGTAGCCGCCTACGCGCCGCTGCCGCGTCCTTCCGCTCCGACGTCGCTACCGACCAGTCCGCACAAAAAATGACAGTCAAACGCCTTGCGGTCCGTTTCCCGGACCGCTTTTTTTATAAAAAAAGAGCGCCATGCGCCCTACTCCACCCTCCAACCGTCGGCCGTCTCGACGATGCGGCCCCGTACGGTGAAGCCGGCGGCTTTTTTATGGCCTCCCCCACCCAATATCTTTGCAGGCAGCGACACGTCAATGTCGTCTGCGCTGCGAAAGCTGCCCTTCACCTTGTTGCCGGAGACCTCCTTGAGCACCAGCACCACCTTCGTGTCCAAAAAACGGTTCAGGAAATTGGATATGCCCTCAACATGCTCCTCTTCTATTCCTTCGGCGGCGACCTCGTGTTCAAAGATGGCGGTCGACGATACGCCGAGCTTTTCATCGTGCTTAAGCCGTGCCAATACCACACCCCATAACCGTAACGATGGCAGCGACTTGTTGCGCATCAGCTTGTTGGAGACCTCCTGGATTTTACCGCCGCGCTTCACCAAGTCTGCCGCAACCTCCAAAGAGGTCCAGGTGGTAGCGGGATTGGAGAAGTTTCCGGTGTCGGTAAGAATGCCGGTGAGCAGGCACGTGGCGATGGACCGATCGATCTCCCCGCCGACGGTCCGAAGGAAATCGTACACCACTTCGGCGGTGGACGATGCCGTGACGTCGAGCACGTTGATGTCGCCGAAACGCTCATTGGTGGCGTGATGGTCAAAGTTGATGATGACGGGACGCGGCGACATCCTGGCAACCAGGTCGGCGATGCCGGCAAACCGCAGGTCGCCCGCATCAAACACGGCCAGCACGTCATGCGCGGAGTCTGCGAAAACCGTCTTGTCGTTCACGTACGACTCGGTGCCCGGCATGTAGGCGTACTGCTGCGGGACTTCGTCTTGGCAATAACCGGTCACGGGGATTCCTTCGCGCCCGCAGAAGTTGAGCATGGCCGCGCCGGCACCGAGCGTGTCGCCGTCCGGATTAGGATGCGAAACTACCAGCACGCGTTTGGCGCGCCGGATGACGTCGAGTGCGTTACGATGAAGGTAGGAGATGTCCATAGGAGTAAGCCAAACACCGTACCAGCGACGCACGGACGAGTCAAGGCGAATGCCATTCGAATTGACCTTAAGGACAGAAAGCGGAATGATGAGGAAGTTCTTTCACGCTCACCTCATTATGAGGCATCAATGCGAAAAATGCTGCTCGTCCTTGTCCTGCCGTTCACAATGAGCCTCTGCGGTGACTCGGCAGTGCCCATCAAAAAGGATCCTCCAAAGCCGACCGTCGCCGCGGATACCGTCGAGGCAGTGGTGCGCGTCGACATGGGCGGAAGGTATCGCGGCCCCGGCGTGACGGTGACCTCCACCGGATATGTCGTGACGGCGCTCTCCAACTTGTCAGAATACGAATTCTGGAAGTACCGCGTGACGGTCGGCAGCGACCGCATCCCCGGCAAGATCGTGGCGGTCGACGAGACTCGCGGTCTCGCCCTCATCCGCGCGGAACGACCGCTGCAAAAATGGGTGATTTTCTCGTCACGAGCGGACTTCGAGACGGGCGAGGCCGCCGTCGTGGTCAGTTACGCCGATTCGGGAAATGATCCGCCGATGATCGAACGTCGGCAGGTTCCCGAGTTCCTCACCGGCATTCATGAACGCGGCGAAAGTGCCGGCAAAATCGATTTGCGCGACATGATGAGCGTTTCGGCGGGTAACGGTGCCGAAAAACTGCATGTCAACGGCGCTGCCGCGTTCACGCCGAATCCGGACCGGTTCATCGGCATCGTCATCGGCTGGGCGGCGAGCGGTTACGGCTCCAACATCGCCGCGCCTCTCATGGTGGTGCCGGAATCCTCCGTCGTCGCTTTCATGAAGGCGCATCACGCAATACCGAAAACCCAGTGACTTCCGTTGACCGCACGTCTCCCGTGCGGTTTTTTATCGGTTGACTTTCAGCGTTGCCGAGACCAAGATGACACTGTTCTTTTTGTCCAAGTCGAATGAGAGGTTCACATGACGTGCAGGAAATTCTTCGGGCCGTTGAGGGCCTTTTCGGCCCTGCGCCTGATTACCGTCTCTGCTGTCGTCGTCTTTTTCATCGCCCTCGGCTCCCAAGCGCACCCGTCGACGGCGATGGCCGCCGACGCAGGCAAGGCCGCCGAACCGGTCACCGCCAAGGCGGAGAAGGCATTGGTCCGCATCGATACCAACGGAAGTTTCGTCGGCGTCGGCGTCGTCGTTTCTGCGAACGGTCACGTGCTCACCTCATTGCAGACCGCGGGCAATTGGACCTACGCCAAGTTCACCGTCGGCGACGCCCGCGTCCCTGCCGCCGTCTGTGGCATCGACCAAGCCCACGGCCTGGCGCTGCTGTGCGCCACCGCGACGCTCGGCGAACCGGAAACCGTCGCATCGACCCGATCGCCAAAAGACTCGCCAGTGACGCTCATCGGCTACCGCCGCATCTCGAGCGAACCGCCGATGGTTGCCAAGCGCAAGGACGACGGGACCATCGCCAATCCGACGTACGTCGGCGAATCGTCGGACACCCTCGACCTTCGTGACCTGATGATTGTCCGGATGCTCCATCAAGGCGATATCGGCGCATATACGGGTTCGCCGGTCATCTCGTCGAAAACGGGCGAGATGGAAGGATTCGTCATCGGCCATCTTCAACCGCGTTACGACGTCAGCGACCTGATCGTCATGCCGGCGAGCGTCATCCGCACGTTTCTCCAGGCAAAAAAAGTACCGCTTCCGTAAGAAGGCACCGACCCCCGTCTAGAACGGGGGCTTTTTTATGCTTTTTTCCGACCATAGCCGCATTTGCGTGAAACCCCGAAGCTGCTACACTTTGACCAGAAATTCCAACCTCCCTATGCATCTCCAAAAGCTCGAACTCGTCGGTTTCAAGTCGTTCGCCGAAAAGGCCGAACTCGATTTCCTGTCGCCAACCGGCGGTTCCAAGGGCATCACTGCGGTCGTGGGCCCCAACGGTTCGGGCAAATCCAACGTTGCCGATGCCATCCGCTGGGTGCTGGGCGAGCAGTCGGCCAAGCTGCTGCGCGGCAAGAAGGCCGAGGACGTCATCTTTTCCGGCTCCGAAAAGCGCTCCCGCTCCGGGTTCGCCGAATGCACCCTCTACTTCAACAACGAGGACGGAAAGATCCCGGTGGACTTCTCCGAGGTGGCCATTTCACGCCGCATTTACCGCGACGGGGATTCCGAGTATCTCATCAACAAGAACAAGGTCCGTTTGGCCGACATCCAGTTGCTGCTGGCGCAATCGAACTTTGGCGCGCGATCGTACTCCGTCATCGGCCAGGGAATGATCGACAACGTGCTCGTGGCCACGCCGCAAGAGCGCAAGGAATTTTTCGATGAGGCCGCCGGTGTCAGGCAATTCCAGCTCAAGCGCCACCAGTCGGTCATCAAGCTCGATGCCACCCGCGAAAATCTCCAACAGGCCGAAATGCTTTTGGCTGAAATCGAGCCGCGCATGCGCTCGCTCGCCCGCCAGGTGAAGCGTCTGGAAGAGCGCGGCAGCATCGAGGAAGAACTGCACGCCTTGAAGCACCAGTACTACGGCAGTCTTTGGCATGACCTCAAAAAGCAGGTCGACTCCCGCAAGGCCACGGTGACCGCTCTCGAAAAGGAGTGGCGCGAGAAGGAGTCCACGCTCGATTCCGCAAAGGCCGAACTGTCCTCGTTGGAAATCGAGGAAACCGGCACTGACGCCTTCTCCGCATTGCAGTCCGACTACGAAAAATTGCTCGAGGAAAAGAACCGCCTCCGCAGCGCCGAAATGACCGCGCGCGGCAAAATCGAAATCGCCGAGCAGGTAAAGAAGAAGGTGGCGGCTTCCGTCGCTGCCGTGAGGACCAGCATGCCGCTCTCCAAAATCATCGAGGAGATCGGCGGCATCGCCAAACGGCAGGATGTGCTCGTGGCACGGATCCGCTCCGCCAAGACTCTGGAAGACGTGCAGGCCGTGTTGCCGGAGCTCGAGAAGCTCACGGGCGACGTGGAGGCATTGCGCGACCGCCTGGAACGCCCGGTTCCCGAAACGCAAGCCCAAAAGCCGGCAGCCGAACAGGAAACCGATCCCGCGCTTCTCAAGGAAGTCGCCGACCTCGCCGCTGACATCGCCACCATGGACGTGAAGCTGCGCGAGGCGCAATCCAAACTGCAGTCGTACAACCAGGGCGAGATGAAAAAGAAGGAAAAATTCTTCTCTCTCCAGCGCACGCTGCAAGAAAAGATCAACGCCGCGCACATGCTCGAACGCCGCCTGGGTGACGAGCGCGTGGAGCAGGCCCGCCTGGACACCCGTCGCGAACAGCTCGAACTGGAAATGGCCGCCGAACTCGGCGAGAAGGCCCAACACGTCCGCGAGAGCTACACGCCCTCCAACGACCCGGCCCAACGCCCTGACGCCGTCCTCCCGCAGATGAACCGTCTCAAATACCAGCTGCAACTCATCGGCGGCATCGACCCCGAGGCGGTCAAGGAATACGAGGAAACCAAGGGACGCTTTGACTTCCTGGAAGGCCAGACCACCGACTTGCGCAAAGCCATCGATGACCTCGATCGCGTCATCGTCGAGCTCGACATCACCATCAAGGCCAAGTCCGAAGCCGCCTTCCGTCAGCTTAACCGCGACTTCAACGATTACTTCAAGCAGCTCTTCGGGGGCGGCCACGCCGAGCTCATCCAGCTCCGCGAAGACGCCCAGGACGAGGACGACGCCCTCGCAGAAGACGGAAACGCGTCTGCGGAAGCGACGACGTCCCCCGAAGCCCCCAAACGGGCGAAAGGGGACCACATCGTCGGCATCGACATCACCGCCACTCCCCCGGGAAAGAAGATCAAGAACATCGCCATGCTCTCCGGCGGCGAGCGTGCGCTCATTTCCATCGCGCTCATCTGCGCCATCATGAACTCCAACCCGTCGCCGTTCGTGGTCCTCGACGAAGTCGATGCGGCCCTCGACGAGTCCAACGCCGACAAGTTCGCCTCAATCATCGAACTGCTGGCCGAAAAGACGCAGTTCATCGTCATTACCCACAACCGCTACACCATGCGCAAGGCCAACGTGCTCTATGGAGTAACCATGCGACAAGACGGCACCTCGATGCTGCTGTCCATCAACCTCGACGAGGTCGGCACGCTCAAGAACGCCCGCAAGGAAAAGATGACCGTCTAGGCAGCCGTTATCGGCCCGTCAGTTCAAAAACGGCCTTCGGGCCGTTTTTGCTTTATGCGTTAGGAAATAAAAAAACGGCCCGACAAGTGTCGAGCCGCAAGCCGCATCGGCCGTGCATTCCGGTCTTTCAAGCCGCGCGATGTTGCGAACAGGCTCGGTCCCCTGCCGCACGCGACCGTTTTATCGCTGCCGCATCCGCACCGCGTCCTGCGCGTTTGAGAGCGCGCTTTCCGCGATGTTTGCGGCCTGCGTCGCAAGGTTCAGCTGATCCGCAGGACTGTCGCCGTATCGACGTGCCGACTTGAGAAGCTTTTCCGCGCTCCGAATCGACTCGTCGCACTGGTCTCCGACCATGCCTGCGTGTTCCTGCACGTACTGCGTCGCCGTGGCGATGTTGGCCGCCGCGGTCTCGATGGCCGTGGTGGCCTGCACACGGAGACGCGTGATGCCTTCCAGACTGTGGCGTGCCACACGAAGTACTTCGCCCGCGACATTCGACGCGTCTTCTGACGCCTCGATAATCGTGAGATAGTCAGGCTTCTTGCCAGACTCGAGCAATGCGGCACCTCTCGTCAGAAAACGCTTCCTCGTAAAGATGACCTTCCGCTGAAGGCTGTCCTTCAGGACGTCCCCGATATCCGCCGCGTTCTCCGCGATGAACCGTTCGGCTTCATCGATGGCCGCGAGCGCAGCCTCACGCTTGGCAGGAGCATCGGCCTTGGCGGCCTCCAGCTTCCGCCTCAGCGCCGTAATGGACGCCAGTTTCAAGACGGCCTCGGAGAGCAGCTTCTCGGCGTCGCCGAGCAGCTTTTCCGCGCTGTCCCAATCCTGCGCTTCCATCTTGGCTGCGACCGCAGCAGCGTCGCACTTCTGTGCCGCCGACAGCATCGCGGTCATCGCCTGGCTGACGTTGTCTTCCACGGGTTCCCACGACGATGCCACGAATCCCATCTGAATCGCCGCGAAGTCCCGCTTGGACGCATCGACAGAAGACGCGGTTGCGGCGAAGCTCGCCCTCACCGTGGTGGCATGTCTCTCGACGGCATTTTTGCGCGCCGCGAGCGCCTTGACGTCGGTGCAGACCTTCTTGGCTTTTGTCGAACCCGAATCGCAGACGGATTTTGCCGCAGCGCTTCGCCCTTCGCCGAGCGCCGCGGTTGCCGCCTCTTGGTCGGTCATGGCTTCAGCCAATGCGGCCGCAAGGTCACCGGTCTTGAAACCGGCCACCTGCGCGTCCGCGATTGCCGCTGCCGCCGCTTCGATGTCCTTACCAAGCTTGTCGAGCGCGGGCTTGGCCCGGTCGGCCATCCGCTTGATCTTATCGAGCCTGTTCTCGAGCGACGCCTGGGTGTCCCCGGCATCTCTGAGACCGGAAAGCAGCATGTCATAGGAACGTTCCATCGACGCATACTCTTCGGACGACTTGCCGTCATCGTCGGGATTCGACGTTTCCGACAGCCTGCCAAACCGCTGCGTCACCGACGCCACGCCCGTTTTGAACGCGGCGAGCAACGCCATGAGCGCTCGCGAGTCATCCGGCGAACAGCCCTTCGATGCCGCCGCAACCTTGGCTTCCAGCACGGTGATTGCCGCGAGGCTGAACGCCTCGATTTCCGTAGCGCACGAAGCAGCCTTGTTCTTGGCATGCTGCTGCGCAGCCCTGCTCTCGGCCTTGGACCGGCGCAAGAAGTAATAGGCAACGCCTCCGGCGGCGAGCGTCAACAAGCCGAGAAAGGCCCATACCGCCGCCGACGGCGCGAGCCGCCATGCGGCCGCGTTGGCCATCGTCGTCATCACGAGCAGGTGTTTGAATTTCATCGCATTTTCTCCATGGCATTTCTGCCGCTCTTCTTGAGGGACGCCCCTCTTGATTTGCATTGTCAACGATCGCACGGGGTGCTCGGGCACATGCCCCAAAGCACTGAAAGATAACGGTAAAATATACGCTTTGTCAAGGATTACGCTTGACATAACGGCATCACGGTGGCACACTCGTCCTGCTGTAGGAGCTCGGGACTGCTCGTCCCACCGGCTCCGCAAACTCGCGGCAAAACAACGAGGCTGCACTCGGGACCATCTATCCCGTTCGCGCCGTTCATGCCGTTCGTGTCACGTCATCCGTAAAGTGTCGGCCTTCACGCCGGCACTTTCAACCTTTCAACTTCTAACCTCCAACCGCATGCTCGTCATCCGTCTCACCCGCGTCGGCAAGAAGAAACAGCCGACCTTCCGCCTCGTCGTTCAGGATAAGACCCGCGACCCGTGGGGCAAGTCCAAGGACATCGTCGGTAACTACAACCCCCGTACCACCCCCAAGACTGTTGCGCTCAAGGTGGACCGCATCAAGTACTGGATGAGCATGGGCGCCCAGCCGTCACCGACCGTCTACAACATTCTCGTCGACCAGAAGGTCATCGCCGGCGAGAAGGTCAAGGCTTCCAAGGGCAGCGCCACGGCCGGCACCAAGGACGCCAAGGTCGTCGAAGAAAAAAAGAAGTAAGGCTGCAAGTCACCCGAAGCCCAAGGCGGCGGGTGACTTTTTGGTTAGCGAGTTATCAACGCCCGTTTTGACAGCCCGCATGTCGGCTTTTATACTACACTCAGTTCCCGCCTGCCTGCCGATAGGCAAGCCTCGCGGGAATCCGCCCCGATAAGGACGCGGTTATTCATTTGAGGGACGCATTTTCCCTGTCCGGGCCTGTCCGGAAACGGAGCGTCACCGCCTAGATATGGCAGAACGGTTTTCCGATCAGGAATACGTCGAGTATGTAGTGAAGGGTATCGTCGGCCATCCGGACGACGTCACGACCGAAAGGACCATCGATGAGCGCGGCGTCCTCATCACGCTGCACATCAACGCCGAAGACATGGGCTACGTCATCGGCCGTCAGGGCCAGACGGCGCGTTCCATCCGCACGCTCCTCAAGATCGTCGGTGCCAAGAACAATGCCCGCGTCAATCTCAAAATTTTCGAACCGGAAGGCAGCCGCCGCGCCCACCAAGAGCGCCAAATGGCCGAGGGCATCGTTCCGCAACCCGCCCATGCCACCGCCTCACCGGCACCTATCCGCCGCGAGGACATCGACACTTCGGCGGTCGACCTCACCATCTGATAACGACAAAAAATCTCCGCGAGTGCGGGGATTTTTTCTATTCTTCACCCGCCACCCTTCCCCCTTGATTTTTTTCCGTAAACATGTCACAACTGCCGTAGTCCTTTTCCATAAAACCCACAGAGGAGATACGCCATGACGGACGGAAGCGAAGGATTTCAGCGCTTCATCAGGCCGCTTGTCCTGCACAAGCTGCTCACGAAGGATGAAGAATACGAACTGATCAACCAAGCGCGGAAAATGAAACCGGGCGCCATGTCCGCGCTCGTCCGCGCGAATATCAGAATGCTCCTGAGCTTCGCGCAAAAAAACCGCATCAAGGCGCAGAAGCGAGGCCTTTTCTTGGAAGACCTGTTCAACATCGCGGCCATCGGCATGCAGCGGGGCGTCCTGAAGTTCGACACCCTCAAAAATGTCCGTTTCTCGACCTACGCGGCATGGTGGATCCGTCAGGAAATGACACGGACTCTGGACAACACCGGAGAAACCATCCGCGTCCCCGTTCACCATCTCGAGAGAGGACGGGAAATCGAGCGGGTCATCGCGCGTTATCGTACCGAGTTCGGTCGCGACCCGGAGACTGCCTATATCTGTAAGCAGACGGGGTTCAGCACCCTGCAGGTTCGCGAAGAGATGACCTCTCCCAAGGAACCCATTTCGCTCGACATGCCGGCGAGAAGATCCACGTTCGGCGGAACCGACCAACTCTACGTCGACACCATTCCCGGCCCGGATAAGAACTCGCCGGATGTTCAGCTGGAAATCGCACAGCAAAAGGACCAGCTGGAAACCATCAAGAAAAAGCTCTTGCTGCCCGTGGAACGCAAGGTGCTGCAGTGTCGCTTCACCGAGGACATGACGCTGAAAGAAACGGCCGTCGTTCTCACCAAGTCTGTCGGCAAGCTGCTTACGGGCGAGGGAGTGCGACAGATCGAAATGAGGGCCCTCAAAAAACTCCGCGAGGCCATGGACGCAACGACGCCCAGTCACGCAAACAGCTCGTCCTAAAGGGACGGGCTTTTTTTATCGACGGACGCGCTCGTCCGACCGGCGCGCGACTGGCATGCTTGAACGGCTTACGACATCACGGCCTATCGCGTGCCTGTAGCCGAATGACCGCGACCATTGTCAAGACGGGCCGGTCGCTGTAGGGTACACTGTCACTATGCAATTCGACGTCCTGACCATCTTCCCCGCGATGTTCGAGAGTTACTTCTCGGAGTCCATCATCAAACGCGCCGTAGAGGCCGGCATTTTGGATATTCGCGTACACGATCTGCGCGACTGGGCCGACAATAAGCACAACCGCGTGGACGACAAGCCCTACGGCGGAGGACCGGGCATGGTCATGCAAGTCGGTCCATTTTATCGCGCGCTCAAGGCGCTGAAGGCGCTCGGCGCAAAAAAGAAGACGCGCGTGCTTTTGATGTCCGCTAAAGGGAAGCGCTTCATGCATGAGGATGCGGTGCGTTTGGCAAAGTACTCGCGCATCGTGCTGCTGTGCGGCCGCTATGAGGGCGTCGACGAGCGCGTGGCAGAACATTTGGCCGACGAAGAAATCTCCATAGGCGACTTCGTGCTGACTGGCGGTGAATTGCCGGCCATGACGGCCATCGACTCCATCTCACGTCAGGTAAAAGGCGTCCTCGGCAAAAGCGCCTCGCTCGATCGTGAATCCCACTCCGAGGAAGGCATCACCGAACACCCCCAGTACACCCGCCCCGAAGTTTTCGAACCCAAGAAGGGTCAACGTTGGTCCGTCCCCGAAGTGCTCACCGGCGGCGACCATGCCAAAATCGAAGACTGGCGAAAAAAGCAGCAAAAACCGACGAAATAGCGCGTATTGCGCGTTATTTTTTTGCGGTATATCATTGCCAGTACCATCTTCGACAGGATGGTCGACCATTCCCACGGTCAGTTCTTTCGCAGAACAGCAGGAGTCAGCCATGTCACAGCTCGCCAAAATCGTCTCTTTCGCGGCACTCGCGTTTGCCCTCATGGCAATCACGCCTGCGCTCGCCGAAGCCAAGTCAAGCCATCATGGCAAGACCCCTTCGTCCCATCACCCGGCGCATCACGCGAAACATCACGCGGCGCACCATGCGGCGCATCACGCGGCGCATCACAAGGGCAAGTAACCTGCCGCTTCGGCGCACCCCCTGCCGGTCATATTTAAAAATGACCGGTTTTTATTACCATCACGACATGCTTGCCGCACCGTTGACAAAACGACTATTTTTTGCTTAGATTTTTCTGTTCGTGCCGCCGCAATGATGCGGCACGGAAGGAGGCATTCAGTGAAAAACAAGCGACTCGCCAGCATTCAGCAACCGATAAAATTTCGTGACCGGGAACTGGTTCCCAAATGGGTGCATTTCCCTCGGCTACGACTGCTTCTCGGATGGGGTCCCGGCCTTCGAGAAACGCTGGGCAGCTCGGTTTCCGGATTGCGCGACGTTATCATCCCGGAGAACGCCGGCATCATCCGCCCGCCACTCAAATGGCTCATGACCAAGTACGACGAGCATTACTTGTTCAACACGCGGTTGTGCGAAATCGCACCGCAACTGTCGATCATCGGCGTAGGTGCGCAGTGTCACAGCTACCGCCTCGACGACACGGGATTAGTCAAAGTGGACCTGAACATCCCGAAAAACGGCCACTTTTCAATCGTTTCCGATCCTGAGTACGCCGTTCGTTACGCCAATGACGAACAAGGCGTCGTGCTCACCGTGCTTCGCCGAACGAGGCATCTCAAGAAAAAATACCAAGTGCAAATGAAGCAGCTTGGCCTGGCATATGCGTCCGGCACCGGAAAATGGTCAAAAAATCCCGACAGCCAACGCACGCCGAACGAGCAGCGTTTCGCGGAGTTCCTCTCTGCCGTCAAACGCGAGTACATCGAAAAACGCGTCCGCGACCTCGAAAAAGAGCCAAGGCTCCGTCCTCCGGACTTTGACGGCCGGTGTAAGGCGCGAGTGCGTTCAAGACTCGGCGAAATCCAACGAGGCAAACGTGATGCCGACGGAAAAAACAAGCACCCCTACACCGAAGAAGCCCTGATCAGGGGCACGTGCATCGAAATCGCCCGCCGTGAGGCGACGGACGCGACGTACGACTTCGCATGGGTTGACGAACGATCGCTCACCCCAACAGGCTTCATCCTGCCCAAGACGCCCTGACCTTCACGCATCGACACCTCGTCATGAGGTGTCTTTTCTTATAATGGGGACATCATGGGGATGACTGTTTCCCTTTTTGCAAATCACGCATCACGAACATGTGCTTTTTCGGATACTCTTTACGGCTCTGTCCCAAAGTCATTTTTCGCACTTTTAACCCTAAATTAAGCCTAATAAATTACCCGGAAACCATTTTTATGACTCCCCCTTGACAGCCCATTATCCACAACGTATACTCTCGGACGAGCATTCGATGCCCTTCAGATTATAGACGCACCGCATCGGACGCTCTATTATTTTCCAGTGACTCTTGACACCATTTGGTGCCAAAAGTATCATGCGGGAAGCTTCGGGAAGTCCGAAGGATGAGAACTTTGACAATGTGAACGAGACAGCCTGAATAAGGGTCTGTATGTTGTGTCAAGCAGCATGCAGACGAAGAGAATCTATTCCAAAGAGTTTTCGGTTCAACTGACTGTCCGGGGAACGCAAGTTCACGGACGGTATGGAAGATAGCACTTCGGTGCTACTTCTTCTGAGAGTTTGATCCTGGCTCAGGATGAATGCTGGCGGCGTGTCTAAGGCATGCAAGTCGTACGGATCTCATAACGTCGCAAGACGATGTGAGATTAGTGGCAAACGGGTGAGTAACACATTGGTAACCTACCCTGAAGTTCGGAATAACGGTTCGAAAGGACTGCTAATACCGGATGTGTTCGCGGATCACAAGGTCTGCGAGTAAAGCCGTAAGGCGCTTCGGGAGGGGCCTATGTTCTATCAGCTTGTTGGTGAGGTAAAAGCTCACCAAGGCTATGACGGATACCGGGTGTGAGAGCATGACCCGGCTCACTGGGACTGAGACACTGCCCAGACACCTACGGGTGGCTGCAGTCAAGAATATTCCACAATGGGGGAAACCCTGATGGAGCGACGCCGCGTGTAGGATGAAGGGCTTCGGCTTGTAAACTACTTTTCTAAGGGACGAAGCTTCGGCTGACGGTACCTTGGGAATAAGAGGTTGCTAACTCTGTGCCAGCAGCAGCGGTAATACAGAGACCTCAAGCATTATCCGGATTTATTGGGCGTAAAGGGTCCGCAGGCGGCACGTTAAGTCTCTCGTCAAATCTATGGGCTCAACCCATAGGCTGCGGGGGAAACTGGCGAGCTAGAGGTTGGGAGAGGTGAGCGGAATTACCGGTGTAGTAGTAAAATGCGTTAATATCGGTAAGAACACCAAAGGCGAAGGCAGCTCACTGGAACACACCTGACGCTAAGGGACGAAAGCACGGGGAGCGAAGCGGATTAGATACCCGCGTAGTCCGTGCCCTAAACGATGATTACTGGATTTTGGGAGTATCGACCCTCCCAGAGTCGTTCAAATAAGCTAACGCGTTAAGTAATCCGCCTGGGGAGTACGGCCGCAAGGCTAAAACTCAAAGGAATAGACGGGGACCCGCACAAGCGGTGGAACATGTGGTTTAATTCGACGGTAAGCGAGGAACCTCACCAGGGCTTGACATGTAGCTGCAAATCCCGTGAAAGCGGGACTCCTTCGAGGGTGCTACACAGGTGCTGCATGGTTGTCGTCAGCTCGTGCCGTGAGGTGTACCCTTAAGTGGGGTAACGAGCGCAACCCCTATGCTATGTTGTTGTTTCATAGCAGACTGCCTCGGATAACGGGGAGGAAGGCGGGGATGACGTCAAATCAGCATGGCTCTTACGCCCTGGGCGACACACGTGTTACAATGGATGGTACAAAGGGCAGCCAAACCGTAAGGTGGAGCTAATCCCATCAAAACCATTCTCAGTTCGGATCGAGGTCTGCAACTCGACCTCGTGAAGCTGGAATCGCTAGTAAACGCATATCAGCCACGGTGCGTTGAATACGTTCTCGGGTCTTGTACTCACCGCCCGTCACGTCAAGAGAGTTGGAAGTACCCGAAGATACGCGATTGCGTGTCGAAGGTAAAGCCAGCGATAGGGACGAAGTCGTAACAAGGCATCCCTAGCGGAAGCTGGGGATGGATCACCTCCTTTCTAGGGAGTAGAAATTCATCGAGGAGCGCAATTGCCTCCTTGATGCAAGATTAACCGCAAGGTTAAATCTCCTAGGTCGTACCATCTCAATGCAAATTGTAGAAGGTTATACAACTGAAAACGCCTCAAAACGTTTCAGTTCTCGCTCGATGGAATAGATTCAATTCCTGTCTCGTTCACATTGCCAAAGGCCCCAGGTATGGCCTTGGCGGAGAAACCACCTTATTCAGGGGTGGTTTTTTCGTCCAATGCCTTTATGTCATATTCTTACCTCAACAAAGCCAAAATAGCCCTTCTTTGAAGGTCTTGTCAGATACAAAGACCCTTGCTATAGTGTCGCAGTCGTATTATCGTAGCGGAACAACAACTAAGGGCGTGTAGCTCAGTTGGTTAGAGCGTCACACTGATAATGTGAAGGTCGATGGTTCGACTCCATCCACGCCCACCACGCAAATTATGCTTACGACAATCACGAATTCAGAAGCGTTTACCCGCCTGATGCTCATTACGATGATTTCGGCGCTCATTGGCGTTGAGCGGGAATATCACCACAAGCCGGCAGGTCTGCGCACGAACGTGATGGTTGGGCTTGGATCAACGCTCATGACCATCGCATCGGTCAGAGTCCTTGAAATCTCCCCCGTCATTCAAGGAATTGATCCCGCACGTATTGCCGCGCAGATTGTCACTGGCATCGGTTTCATCGGCGCCGGAGCGATTCTCCGCCCATCGAACGGCAAGGGCAACGTCGTCGGACTGACAACTGCCGCAACGCTGTGGGTCGTCGCCGGTCTCGGTATTGCCGTCGGCATGGGTTTCTACTTTGAAGCCATCGTGACTACGCTGTTCGTATTCTTCACCTTCCTGGTGTTGAGCAAGCTCGTGGCTCGCGTGCGAGTATACACCAAGAGCCATCCGCCAAAGTACGAGCACGACGAAGACTCGCCGGACCATGACCACGAAACGGCAGAGCGTTAGAAGTTGCCATACAGAAGATCCGTGTTTTCCGTGCCGAGGTAGCTCAGTGGTAGAGCGAAGGACTGAAAATCCTTGCGTCGCCAGTTCAATCCTGGCTCTCGGCACCAGAAAAGGCGGATTTTCTATAAGCATGATGCGGAGAACGGCGCCGGGGCGTAGCGCAGTGGCTAGCGCATCTGCTTTGGGAGCAGAGGGTCGCAGGTTCGAATCCTGTCGCCCCGACCAGCGTGCGGGTGTAGCTCAATGGTAGAGCTCCAGGTTTCCAACCTGGCCACGGGGGTTCGATTCCCCCCACCCGCTCCAACAAAAAATCCTCACTTTGGTGGGGATTTTTTGTCGACAGGCGGATCACGCAAACGCAACGGGTCTTTTACAAAAACGTGACTCCCTGCTAAGTTCGAGCCAGCTCTTTCATACTTTGCGACCCAAAAACAGGATGGAGAAAAGTAATGACGAAACAGCAGAACGCATCTGACCGGCTACCCGAGGACATGGAACCGCTGGTTTACGACGTGCGCATCGCGCTCAATACGGACAACGACACCTACACCGGCGACGTGACCCTGACCGCCAAAACCCCGCAGCCGACGAACACGCTGACGCTGCACGCCCACGAGGAACTGGCCATCGGCAACATCACCGTCACCCAATTCGGGAAGACGCAAAAGCCGATCAAAAAGCACCACGACCCGAACACCGACCACCTCACTCTCACCTTCAAGCGTCAGCTGCAGGTGGGAACGATCGTGCTGCGAGTCTCGCCGTTCTCCGGCGTGATCAGGGACGACCTCGTCGGCTTCTATCGCAGTACCTACAAGGTCGGCGAACAGGAGCGCAAGCTGTACGTGTCGCAGTTCGAGCCGACTCATGCCCGCCGGGCCCTTCCCCTCCGGGATGAGCTCGCGGACAAGGCGGTCTACAACGTCACGCTGGACGTGCCGGAAGACTTGGTGGCGATTTCAAACGGCGAAGTCGAGTCGGAGCGCTACGCCGACGGTCGCAAAATCGTGACCTTCTCGCCCTCACCAAACATGTCGTCCTACCTGCTGGCATTCATCGTCGGCGATCTCGAGTCAGTCGAGGCCTCGACGAAGCGCGGCGTAGTGGTGCGCGGCTGGACCACGCACGGAAAGAGCCACCTTGCCCGCTACGCGGTCGAGACCTCGGTGAAACTCCTAGAGTACTACGAAGAGTACTTCGGCACCGAGTACCCCTTGCCCAAGTTGGACCTGATCGCCGTGCCGGACTTCGGCGCCGGCGCCATGGAAAACTGGGGAGCAATCACCTTCCGTGAAACATATATGCTGGTGGATTCGTACAACTGCTCGCGGGAGCAGCTGCACACCGTCACCGCCATCTGTGCCCACGAAATCGCGCATCAGTGGTTCGGCAACCTGACCACCATGACGGACTGGAGCGGCCTCTATCTCAATGAGAGCTTCGCCACCTATCTTGGGACCAAGGCGGTCAATCACCTGCATCCCGAATGGAACGTCTGGACGCAGTTCGTTGCCGACGAATGCTGCAACGCCATGCGTCTCGACGGCATGCGGAGCACTCATCCGGTGGAAGTGCCCATTCCCTGCTCCAGGGACGTCGACGAGATTTTCGACGACATCAGCTACGACAAGGGCGGCTCGCTCTTGCGGATGCTCGAAACGCACATCGGAGAAGCCGGCTTCCGCGACGGCATGCGCATCTACATGCTGCGCAACGCCTACGGCAGCACGCGCACCCGCCATCTGTGGGAGGCGCTCGAATACGCCACCAAGAAGCCCGTCAGCGAGCTGATGACCAAATGGACGGACATTCCCGGCTATCCGGTCGTCACTTTCACGACGGAAAGGAAGAAGAACGATCTCGTTCTGCGCATGACACAGAACCGTTTCCTCTACGAAGGAAGCGGCGATGACGCCATCTGGAACGTTCCCGTCAGGATCATGACGGGCCAAGGCGAGTTCGAGCACCTGCTCACTGAACGCACCGGCGAGATGGTCATTCCCGACCATTTTGACGCCGAACATTTGCCGGCTTGGATGCATCCGAACGCCGGACGTGCCGGCTTCTATCGCGCAAACGTCTCGGAAAGCTGGCACCGCAGAATCATGCTCGCGCTCGATGCAAGACGTCTCACTGCCGAGGAACGCCTCGGGATCGAGGATGACGCCTTTGCGCTATGTCGTGCCGGCATGACCGACATCAACCGTTACCGTGATACCGTCTCGCGTTATCGCGGCGAAACCGAGTATGCGGTATGGCATAGCATGCTCGCCAACCTCGGTTCGCTCATGGAACTGCTCTGCGACCACCATACGGAGGCTGGCGCGCTGCGAACGTTCATTGGGGAGCTTACGGGCGATGCCGTCGCGAAGGTCGGCTGGCAGCCCCAGGAAGGCGCGCAGGAGACATCGAGCCAGTCGATGCTACGTCCGCTGCTTCTGGGATCTGCCGGAAGCTGCGGCAACGAGGACGTCCTCGCGACGGCCGAAACGCTGTTCGCGCAGGCTCTCATCGACATCGATGCCGTCCATCCGGACGTCCGCACGACGGTCTATCGATTGGCTGCCTCGCACCACGACCCGGAGGGCAACCGCCTGAACCAGCTGATGGGCATCTTTTCTGGGACGACGTCGCAGGAAGAGCAGGAGAGCATCCTCGGCGCAATCGGTGGCGCGACCGACGTCGCTACGCTCAAGAACGTCTACGCGCTCATCATCTCATCTGTGGTACGCCCGCAAAACGCCATCAACGTGCTGATTGGCGTTCGGGCCAACCCGTCGCTTCCGGCCATCTATGCCTGGGAGTTCGTGAAGTCGCACTGGCCGGAGCTGAAGAAACGTTACGAAAGTAACGCCATGATGCTCGGCAGCTTCATCAAAACAGCAACCGGGGCGCTAGCCACTCAGGCGGCGGCCGACGACATCGCCACGTTCTTCCGTGACAACCACGCCGAGGGCCTGACAAAGACCGTGGCACAATGCGTCGAGCGGATCCGCGACAATGCCAGGTGGCTAGATCGCAATCTGCCCCTGCTCACGCCCTGACCATTACGCCCGCGCACCTTGCGCGGGTTTTTCTTTTTGGCCATGCTACACTGTTCCCGTATGGTCAAGAGAAAAGAAATCCTGGCGATGTTCGGATTGGTCACGCTCATCGCAGCCAATGCCGCCGCATATGCGCTCGTCAACTTCCTGGTTCGCAAATACGACGACGCCAACATTCCTCCGCTGAACCCCATAAGGCTGCCACTCGTTGCCGCTTTCGTCACAACGACCTTCCTCGCAGTCATCGTCGCGGTATTTGCCGCCACGACGCTCTCACCAAAAAAACGCCTCTCGCGACTGGCGATAGGAGCGGCTTCGATTCTCTTTTTTTCGGTTGCCTTGGTCTCCGTCCCAATCAGCTCGACCGACAACGCCTGGAACGTGCTGATGGCGCGCAACATGGTCATTCACGGGCGTAACCCGTATGTCACTCCGGCAGGCACGTTCACGGATGATCCCGCCTACCACGCGGACTGGTCCAGATGGTATGACACTCCGATGGTCTACGGTCCGCTTTGGACTGCGCTCTCGGCTCTTCCCGTACTTATCGTCAGTGACCCGGGAGTCCAGGCAAAAGGCATGCTCATCCTGAACCTTTCCGGATACGTGCTAGCCGGCTACATCCT
>JAHFIW010000037.1 GCA_023246195.1 bacterium | reverse complement strand
CGGGCGGCCAAGATGGCACCTTCATTGATGATGTTGGCCAGATCCGCGCCCGAGAAGCCCGGAGTGCGCTGGGCGATGCGGCGCAGGTTTACGTCGGCTTCCAGCGGCTTGTTCTTGGCATGAATGGCGAGGATGGCTTCGCGGTCATTGCAGTCCGGCTCGTCGAGCACCACGCGGCGATCAAAGCGGCCTGGGCGAAGCAGCGCGGGGTCGAGCACGTCTGGGCGGTTTGTGGCGGCAAGGATGATGACGCCGGCGTTGGGGTCAAAGCCGTCCATTTCCACGAGAATCTGGTTGAGCGTCTGTTCGCGCTCGTCGTGGCTGCCGCCCATGCCGGAACCGCGTTGGCGGCCGACCGCGTCGATTTCGTCGATGAAGATGATGCATGGCGCGTTCTTCTTTGCCTTGCTGAACAGGTCGCGCACGCGCGAGGCGCCGACGCCCACGAACATCTCCACGAACTCCGAACCGGAAATGTGGTAGAAGGGGACGTTGGCCTCACCGGCGACGGCGCGGGCCAGCAGGGTCTTGCCGGTACCCGGCGAACCCATCAGCAACACGCCCTTGGGAATCTTGGCGCCAAGTCCGACGAATTTTTTTGGATTGCGCAGGAAGTCCACGACTTCGAGCAGTTCTTCTTTGGCTTCCTTCACGCCGGCCACGTCCTTGAAGGTGACGCGGTCCTTGGCGTTTTTGGCCTGTTCGCGGGCGCCGCTCTGACCGAAGGTCATGGCACGGTTGTTGGCGCCCTGCACCTGCCGCATCATGAAGAAGATGAACAGCCCCACCAGCAGGAAGGGGAGGATGAACGGCAGCATGACGCCGAGCCAGTACGACAGCCCCGACTCCTGCTGGATGTCGACGGCGACTTTGTCCATCTTGGTCGGATCGACCTTGTAGTTGGAGAGCAGCGTGGAGAAAGATTCGCCCGGTTCCTTGCTGGTTACTTCCTTGGTGTTGTCGTTGAGCGTGACGGTGAGCGCGTCGTTCTTCACCGCGACGGACTTCACCTTCTCGTCGTTGATCTGCTGGACCACCTCGCTGATCTGCACCTTTTTTGTGGCGTCGCCGGAGAGCGAATACATGCTCAAGACTGCCGCCAACACGAGGAAAAGCGCAATGGAGATGACCAGGTTCTTGGTAATGGATTTGGTCGAGTTTTTCATAGGTATGGTAATGGGTAGGTGCACTATAGCCGATAGTGCGCCGCTTCGTCCAAAGTCCCTGTTTCTTACCGCAAAAACGTGGGAAAGGCAATGGGGTCAGGTCTTGGAATGCGGGATTTTGGCTTTCCCGCATCCCAGTACCTGACCTCATGCCCTAACAAAAAAGCCCCGTCATCAGACGGAGCTTTTTCATTTGCTGCTGGTTTACGCCGCAGCATCCTCGCTCTTTTCTTCCTTCTTGGCCGGCTTCTCATCAAGCGCCTTGATGGAGAGGCCGAGGCGGTGCTGCTCGGGTTCGATGGAGACGATCATGAACTCGCGGGTTTCGCCGGCCTTGGCGATTTCGCCCGGGTCGGTGACCGGCTTGGCGGACAGCTCGGAGATGTGGGCCAGGCCGTGGATCTCCGGGTCCAGCTCAACGAAGAAGCCGAACGGGTTGATCTTGAGCACCTTGCCCATCACCTTCTCGCCGACCTTGTACTTGTCGCCGACGCGCTTCCAGGGATCCTCGACGAGCTTCTTCATGGACAAGAAAATCTTGGAGCCCTCGATGCCGATGATTTCGGCCTTGACCATGTCTCCGACCTTGAGGATGTCGCGCGGGTGGTCGATGCGCTGCCAGGCGATTTCGGAGATGTGGACGAGACCTTCGAGGATGTCGAATTTCACGAACGCGCCGAAGTCGGCGAGCGCGGAAACTTCTCCTTCGACGATGTCACCGATCTTGAACTTGGAGATGACGTTCTTCTGCTTGTCTTCCCAAACGGCCTTCTCGGAGACGATTAGCTTCTCTTCGCCCTCGTTGACGTCGATGACGCGCACGTCCATCGACTTGCCGGTGAAGGTCTTGAGCTTTTCCAGAATCTTGGACTTGTCGCCGCCGGCCACGCGCGGGTAGTTGTCCGGTGCCAGCTGCGAGACGGGGAGGAAGCCGGAGATGTGGTTCAGCTTCACGAGCAAGCCGCCCTTGGAAGCCTCGAGGACCTTGACCGACACGGTTTCGCCCGAGCGGAAGAGATCCTGCAGCATGTCCCAGGCCTTGCGGTGACCGGCAAAGCGGAAGGAGAGCTCGACTTCGCCGCTCTCGTTTTCGAGGTCGACTACGGTCGCCTCGACGTCGTCGCCCGGCTGCACGTCGGCGAAGATGCGCGAGGGGTCGGCGATTTCGCGGCCGCGGACCACGCCCGTGCGGTAGTTGTTGATGTCAATGCGGACCTCGTTCTTGGAAACGGTGATGACCTTGCCTTTCACCACATCGCCCTGCTTGGGGATGTTCAGGAAAGCCTTGTCTTCAAGAAGATCAGCCAGCCGAAGTTTATCTTTAGCGCTCATATACGAAAAAAAATGCTTAACCCCTCCGCCCGCATATGCGGACCGTGGAGTCCCCGCCACCTTGTTAAGGCATTGAGGATGACAGAATTAAAGTCACGAAGAGTATAGATGATGTCGCGTATACGGTCAAGGGGGTTTTTATGCTAAACTGCAGGAGACATTCCCTATGGTCAAACCAACCGTTCACCCCTACACCTACACTTTGGAGCTGCTAAAACTGGCGGTATTTCGGTTGCCGCCCACCTTTTCGAAGGAAAAGCGCCGCGCCTACGAGAAGAAGCTCCAGCAGTTTTTGGACAAACCCAGCACCAAGTACACCGACATCCAAAAAACCATCGTGTCGTTGGGCAAGGATTCTTGGGCCTATCGCAAGGCTTACGAGGACATGTATGCGCGATACGGCCATTCTTCGGAAGAAGCTTTTTTGTTGGAGAACCTCGATGGCGAGATAAAAGAGAAGTACGGGCGTTTCATTCATGAGGGCGGCAAGATCGGGTACATCCCGAGGGTGAAGTCCGAAGAAGAGCAGCGCCAGCGGTCGCCGTTTGAGCGCTACTTCACCGCCAAGGAAATTTTTGCCGTCGAGCAGGCGCTGTATGTCGCTCGCGACTATGCCCGTGCGGAAATCGAAGGGCTGGTCACCGTTCAGAAACGCGATGAGTACAGGCAGCTGGTAAGGCAATACGCCGAGCGCCAGCAAAAAATGGCTGCAAAAATCGACGAGCTGCGGCGACTCGCCGGCGTCAGCAAAAAGTGGGAGCCGGCCATCAAGGACCGTATTCGCACCATCGAGGAGGGTTGGTCGGTGGTCGGGTTGGGGACCGACCTGCCGGAACTGGAAAAGGAAACCGAGTTTTGGAAGGGGACGCTGGAGTCGTTTTTGAAGGCGTAAAAATTGACGCGAGGACAGTGCCACCGTATTCTTGCGTCGGTTCATTTAAAGGAGGAAGCCAGATGACCGTAAAAGGCGTTCGCGTCACGTTTGAGAACGATACTCCGATTTCCGACGTCCTCGAGGCGCTCGACAAGCTGGTGGGGCAGAGCCGCAGTAAGGCGGAACGTAGACTGGTGACGTACCGTCGTGACCCAGACGCGCCGTACGTCAAGGTCACGTTTTTCGGCGGCGACTTTTCCGATTTCGCACGGAGCAAGTACTACAAGGTCACTCCCGAACTCGTCGCCGAGCTGCGAGCAGGACGTTACGTTCGCGGTACGCCGCATTGGGGCTACACCGACGACAACGAGCTGCAGGTAAGCGAACATGCCGAGAGCGTCATCTGGGAGAACCGGAAGCGAAAGTGGGAAGCGGAAGAGGCCGCCAAAAAGGCAGAGGCTGAAAAAGCCGGCGAATAACGCCGAACCAGGCGTACGTAACAGACCAGCCGTCCCAACAGCTCTTGGGGACGGTTTTTTCGTCGCAAAGCGACGCAATGCGACCCTTCACTTTTGCTACACCTCATGTTACGCTGCTTGCGAAACAAGCTGAACTTCAAACTCCCGTATGCAAATTACCTGGCACGGATTTTCCTGCTTCCGCATCACCGAAACGCTCAACGGCCACGAGGTCTCCGTCGTCATTGACCCGTTTGCCAATCAGGACGGCTTCAAGATGCCGCGCAACCTCACTGCCGACATGGTCCTTTCCAGCCATGACCATGACCGGCATAACCACATCGAGGGCGTCGGCGGCGAACCGTTCATCATTACCGGTCCCGGCGAGTACGAAGTAAAGGACGCTTTCGTCACCGGCATCTCCACCTATCACGATTCGGTAGAGGGCAAGGAGAAGGGGACGAACACGATGTACTATGTCACCATCGGCGACATTCACATCGTCCACCTCGGCGACCTCAAGCACGCCCTGGAAGAAAAGCATCTGGAGGAGTTCCGTCAGGTCGACGTCCTGTTTATTCCGGTCGGTGGCGGCGACACGCTCGGCGGCAAGCAGGCTGCGGATGTCGTGGCACAGCTTGAGCCGCGCATCATCATCCCGATGCACTACAGGCATGGCGATGCCGGCAACAAGCTGGAAACCGTCGATGCCTTTCTCAAGGCCATGGGTGCGGGTAAGATCGAAGCCCTCCCAAAGCTGAAGATTTCCGCAAAGGATTTGCCGCAGGAAGAAACCAAGGTCATCATCCTCGAACCGCAATAACGCGCATCGCGTATGCCGAAGTTGGACGATTATCAGAAGAAGCGTTTGGCGCTGTGGGCCTCCGTCGGGGGGACCATGGCCGTCATCGTGGCGCTATGGGCGTTCGTGTTGCCGCAGCAGCTGGGCAAACTTGCCTCGCATTCCGGCGACGGATCGTTGACTCGTTGGATGTCCGTACGGCAATCGGCCGTTGATCCCGGCGAACAGTCCCAGACCTTTTCCGAGATGCTGCAGAAGCAGAGGGATCGCCTCAATGCGGTGGCGCAGAACCAACGAGACGTCGGAAATACCGGCAACAACGTCAACATCGACGCGTTGCGTGTCAAAATCAACAGCGCACTCAATACCAATACGCCTACGAACGCGAACGCCAACGCGTCGGCCAATCTGAATCTGAACGCACCCGCAAAACCTTAACGTTGACCTGGAAAGACATGCCTAGCAAAAGCACTGGCGGCAAGAATCAGCCGCTTCTCCCCATCGACGAACCGGCAAACAAGGTCATCATGCGCTCCATCGGCGATGAGATGCAGGAGTCGTATTTGGATTACGCCATGTCGGTCATCATCGGCCGCGCGCTTCCTGATGCCCGCGACGGACTCAAGCCGGTGCATCGCCGCGTGCTCTACGCCATGTGGAACATCGGCCTCAAGCCCACGGCCAAGTTCAAAAAGTCGGCCTTCGTGGTCGGCGAAGTCATGGCCAAGTACCATCCGCACGGCGACGCGTCCATTTACGACACGCTCGTCCGCATGGCCCAGGACTTCAACATGCGTCACACCCTCGTCCTCGGACAGGGTAACTTCGGTTCCATGGACGGCGACAGCGCGGCTGCCATGCGTTACACCGAATGTAAGCTGGCCAGCATCGCCGAGCAGATGCTTACCGACATCGAGAAGGAAACGGTGCCCTTCGCGCCCAACTACGACGGTTCCTACAAGGAGCCGACGGTGCTTCCTGCCACATTGCCCAACCTGCTGCTCAACGGCTCAGTCGGCATCGCCGTCGGCATGGCCACCAACATTCCTCCGCATAATCTCAGCGAGCTGGTCGATGCCATCAACCACCTCATCGACAACCCCGAATGCGCGATCACCGATCTCACCGAGTTCGTGAAGGGTCCTGACTTCCCCACGGGCGGCATCATTTACGACAAGCGCGCCATCGCCCAGGCCTACGCCACCGGCCGCGGCGGCATCGTCATTCGCGCCAAGACTGAGATTGTCGAGCGCAAGGACGGCCAGTTCAACATCATCGTCAGCGAGGTGCCGTATCAGGTGAACAAGGCCACGCTTTTGGAAAAGATCGCGCTCTTGGTCACCGAAAAGCGCATCGAAGGCATTCGCGACCTGCGCGACGAGTCCAACAAGGAAGGCGTGCGCATCGTCATCGAGCTCAAGCGCGACGCCTATCCAAAGAAGGTGCTCAACTCGCTGTTTCACCACTCGCAGCTCCAGGACACTTTCCATGTGAACATGCTGGCGCTGGTCGACGGGGTGCAGCCGCGCGTGCTGAACCTGAAGTCCGCCCTCGAACAGTACATCTCGCATCGTCAGGTGGTGGTGCGCAAGCGTCTCGAGTTCGATCTTTCAAAGGCCAAGGCCCGCGCCCACGTGCTGGAAGGCTTGAAGATCGCGCTCGACAACCTCGATGCCGTCATCAAGACCATCCGCGCCTCGGCCGACAAGGACGAAGCCAAGGTCAACCTCATCAAGAAGTTCAAGCTTTCCGAGATTCAGGCTCAGGCCATCTTGGACATGCGTCTTCAGCAGCTTGCCAACCTCGAACGTCAAAAGATCGAGGACGAGTTCAAGGCGGTCATGGCCTTCATCAAGGAAATTGAGGCGATTCTCAAGTCGCCAAAGAAGATTTTGAGCATCGTGCAGAACGAATGCAATGCGCTCAAGGAAAAGTACGGCCAAGAGCGTCGCACGCAGATCATCGCGCATGCAGTAGGGGAATTCTCCACCGAGGACCTCATCCCCAATGAGCCGACCGTGGTGCTCATCACCGCCGACGGCTACATCAAGCGCCTGCCGCCGGATACGTTCCGTACCCAGGAGCGCGGAGGCAAGGGCGTCGCCGGAGTGAAGACCAAAGACGAGGACGCCGTGGAGCACCTGTTCTCCACCAATACCCACGCCGACCTGCTGTTCTTCACCTCCAAGGGTCGCGTCTTCCAATTGAAGGCCTACGACGTACCGCCGGGTTCACGCACTTCCAAGGGTCAGGCACTGGTGAACTTCCTGCAGCTCGCCCCCGGAGAGAAGGTCTCTGCCGTGCTGTCCTCCGACGACATGGCCGAGGCAAAGTTCCTGATGATGGCCACTACCAGCGGCAACGTGAAGAAGACTCCCGTGGAGGACTTCGCCAACGTGCGCCGCAGCGGTCTCATCGCCATCAAGCTCAAGTCCGATGACCTGCTCCAGTGGGTCAAGCCGACCTCCGGCAAGGAAGAAATTTCCATCGTCACTTCCGAGGGCCAGTCCATTCGCTTCACCGAGAAGGACGTGCGCCCGATGGGCCGTTCCGCCGCCGGCGTACGCGGCATCAAGCTCAAAAACCGTGACTATGTGGTCGGCATGGACGTCGTGCACCCGGATGACGGCAAGAAGAGCGGCTTCGAACTGATGATCATCTTGGCGAACGGCTACGGCAAGCGCACCGGCCTGGAGCAGTACAAGACGCAGGGTCGCGGAGGCTCGGGCATCAAGACCGCTCACGTCAGCGACAAGACCGGAAAGATCGTCATGGGCATGGTGGTCAATTCCAAGGAGGAGCGCGACTTGCTCGCGGTCTCGTCCAAGGGGCAGATGATTCGCATGCCAATCGCGCAAGTGCCGGTGCTTGGACGCGATACTCAGGGAGTGCGCATCATGCGGTTCCGTGAGGAGAAGGACGGCGTGGCTAACGCGACGTTGGTCTAGTCAAAAATCCGAGATGAAAAAGCCCCGAGAGCGTTTGCTCCGGGGCTTTTGGTTTTTGGGATGCGGCGGGGCGGAATAATGCCGCACGACAAGAACGTTCGCGGCACTTATGCTATACTTTTTTGCATGAATATCATTCGCAAATTCGTCAATTCCGTCAGTGCCTTTCTTTCAGTGGCGGGGAAGAGTTGTTACGACTTGGAATTTTATCGCGGCGTGCGCACGCGGACGGTGGGCAGCGCTTTTCGGTATGCGCTCTCTTTTCATTTTGCCTTGACGCTTTTTGCGGCGGCCTTGTTCGTGCCCGCCTCTCTCGGTGCCAAGGCGGCCCTGACGGAGTATTTGACCAAGACGATTCCGGAGAACGCGTCGGTGAGCGTCAGTCATGGGCAGCTCACGACGACCTTGTCGGTTCCGTACGAGCTGGGAAACGACTCCTTTCATGTCATCGTTGATCCTGCGCAGGAAGGGATTGCTTTTCCGGACAAGCTCAAGACCGTCGGCATTCTGATGGGGCGGGACGCCATGTTCATCCGCAGCCAGACCAACGGCATGCAGGTTCGCGAGCTCAAGACGCTGCCAGACATGACGGTCAGCCGCAATCGGGTGATGGAGCTGCTTTCGCAGTTCAGCGGGTGGGCGATGGCGGCGGCGCTTCTGGCATTTTCGACGTTGTTTCTGCTCATCTTCCTTGGCTCGACGATGGTGACGGTCGCGTCGTACTCGTTGTTTGCCTGGCTTTTCGGTAAATTGTGGAGGACGAACTTGCGCTACTCGGCCTGGTTCGCCACGGGCTTGCATGCGGTGACGTTGCCCGTCTTGGTGGACATGCTGTTCGGGGCAATCGGGTTGCCGGTACCGTTTGCGTTCACGGTCATTTACTTTTTGATCATGGGCAGCGTCATTACGGACGAACGCAGCCAGCCGACCTCGGGTGACAATAGCGTTCCGACGGCGACGGAGATGGCGGTTGACGAAGAGGTTGACGCGCTTTCGCCGGACGAAGAAAAGAAAGATGATGAGGAGGGCGAGGAAGAAACTGAAATCGACGACAAGCCGAAAGATGAAGACCGGAAGCCGCCAAAATCCGGTGAGTGAAGATTTGACGCAGGTTTAACCGCAGTAAAAAATACCCCATTCGTGAGGGGTATTTTTTGTAAGGAGTGAGACAGCTCAGGCGGCA
>JAHFIW010000036.1 GCA_023246195.1 bacterium | reverse complement strand
AGCACCAATGCCTCGGTCCCGAAAACCGTGAAGGCTCCGATGCTCAGGCCGAAGAACGTGCCGAACAGTCCGGCGGCACACAGCAGGCGATCGATGACCGCTGACTTTTCCCCCCGATGACGCGCCGACGTGATCGGCACGATGCCGCAGATGACGGCGAGAAGAAACGCCGCGCAAAGCGGCGCATAAATGACCAGTAACTCCCACGTGGAGTAACCGATGAACACCGTACCGCCAGCCTGCGCCACGACAGGCTTGAGCGTCGCCAAGGCGTAGACGCTGAAAACCGGCAATGCCACGACCAAGGTCGCCAATACCCATCTCATGCCGTTCTTGTAACGGTGCAAAAAGGCAATCGCGAAGAAGAGTCCGCCTAACGCCGCAAAGGCCGCGGAAATCTTCATGGAATCGACGGCAATCTGATCGTACCCGTTGGCCGCAAGCACCTGACCGCCGAACATGGATATCACGGCGCAAGCCTCGGCAAGGAAGGCCAAGCAATAAAAAAGCAACGGCCGCGTGCGGCGCATTGCGTATTCCCTTGTAAGTATGGCAAAAGCCACGACGGAAATCGCAGCCAGCAGCACCTCAAAAAAAACGATACCGATAGTCGAGTAGACTGGCATGCGACCGGTACGGAAAAAGAAGCTTGAACCTTCTTTATTTTACCATATTTTGGCGTTTTTTCAAAGAGGCGGGAAACCCTTTGCGCCTTCCGCGAAGGCCGGAGCCGACATGCGCCGAATACCGTCTCCACAAAGAAAAAACGCATCATTGAAGATGCGTTTTTTCTGGTGGATTGGCCGGGGTTCGAACCCGGGACCCAGCGCTTAAGAGGCGCTTGCTCTACCAGCTGAGCTACCAATCCACGTCTGATGCCTCCTAATTGAGTAGCGACATCGTAGCAAAAGTCCTCGAAGCTGACAAGTCCCCTACCGATCATTCAAAAAATACAGCGCGGACATGCCGACGCCCATGCCCTCCGCATGTTGACTTTTTGGGCAAATGATGGTATTTTTTCCTGTCGTGAAACGACATTTTCGTGCATGACTCAAGGAAGTCGAGGAAGTAAAAATGACCAAGAAAAACCTGCTCTTTTTGAGCCTCGTTCTCATGCTGACGTCTGGATTGTGCGCCTGTAACAAGGTCGGCGGAATCGAGACGGTCAGCGCCGAAACGTCAGTCGTCGATGCCGGCGCGGCGCCAGTCCAGACGGTATCGATCGAGACGGAGGCGTCGACAAGGACAACGACCGTGCCGAACGAAGACGACCCCACGGCCTGCCCGAAGGGCATGCGGGAAGTCTCCGGCGAGTACTGTCGGAGCGTCGAGCATCGCTGCCTCAAGGGCCGCGATGTCGTGTACTCCAAGGACCCAAAGAACCCCGGAGGGCTGCTGGTGCAGACAATCGTTCCATGGAGCTGCGCGAACCCCAACGGGTGCGCCGTTCCGCAGTACTGCGACGTATTCGTCAAAGGATACGCCGTCTGCGGCACCAAGGACGATGCGCACGCGAACGGCGGGCCGAACAAGGTGCCCGACGTCAAGCCGATGCACTTCTGCATCGACGACGGGGAATATCCGAACGTCGCGAAAGAGATGCCCCGCGTCCAGGTCACCTGGAACGAGGCAAGCAGTCTCTGCGAGGCGCAAAACAAGCGTCTCTGCGGCGACGACGAGTGGACCCTCGCCTGCGAAGGTCCCAAACGCCTCCCCTACTCGTACGGATGGGAGCGTGACGCGAGCAAGTGTTACATCGACCACCGGAAATCCGACGGTCCCATGCCCGTCCTTTCATCGCCGCAATGCACGTCGCCGTACGGCGTGCATGACATGAACGGCAATGTCGACGAATGGACGCGCAACGTGACACTTGGCGGCAAACCCTACGAGTCCATTTTCAAGGGCGGCCACTGGGTCGAAGGGGCGCGCGACCGCTGTCGCCCGAACACCAGCAGTCACGGCCCCACGTTCAGCTTCTATGCGGAAGGCTTTCGCTGCTGTGCCGACCCCGCAACCGTTACGCGCTGAACGACGCGCAAGGCCGACCCGTCCGGGTCGGCCTTTTTTCTGCATAAAATAAAAACCCGACACATGTCGGGCAGAAGGTCATCTCGTCACGTCGGAACAGCAGCGGAAACCGACCTGAATGCCTGAATAGGACTTGTCGTGACCCGTAGTCGTCGCCTCGGAACCGCAGCGGTTTCGGAGGTTGCCCCACCAGCCACCCTTGAGCCAGCTCGCCCCGTTCGGACTGCCGTCGGACGACACCCACTCATCGACATTGCCGGTCATGTCATGCACGCCGAAAGCACTGACGCAGGCAGGGTACGTTCCCGACGGCTTGGAGAAATTGACGCATGCCTGACCCTTGAGGGGGCTCGGCGTGCGACCGTAGCCGCCCGCGGCAGCGTCGGCCCACCTCGGCTCCTTTCCGCCCAGATCGATGCGACAGGCATTGCTCTCACGTTCCGAACCGTACGGATACGGCAGCCAATTCGGTCCCTGGCAGGCAAACGTCCATTCTCTGGCTGAACACAGCCGCTTGCCCTGTTCCCTGCACAGCTCCTGTGCCTGCCCCCACAACACCATCACCATCGGCACCTGCCCCGGCTTGTTCGGGTACTCGTAACCGTCGATGCAGTAGCGTTGTCGGACCGTCACGCCACGGCATTCGCTTTTCGCAAAGCGCTTGCAGCGAAAGTGATCATCAGGAGCCATCCATTCCAGGCAGGTCTCCTTGAGTTCGGGGCAGTAGTCGCCATTGATCTCGACCATGCCCGACGGACAGGCCTCTGGCCGGAATGCGCCCACGGACGGAATCGGAGCAGGCGTGACGACGCCGGTGCCTGCAATCGCCGACGACAGCGCTTCCGGAGACCGCAGTTCCGCAGGAGGCCGTGCGGCGTCCACCGGACGGATGGCCGACGCTCCGGAATGGTTGCAGGCGACGATAACGAACGCGGACGCGAAAATGAACGAAAGAACCTTGCTCATTCGAACTCCTTTCATGAGTGCCTGGCCACCGTCGCATAAAAACGGCTTTTTGACAATGCGCTGACCAAACGTAAAAACGCCAGCATGTGCTTGGCGTTCTTGCGTGGTGCGGGCGGAGGGATTCGAACCCCCAAAAACAGCTTCGAAGGCTGCAGTGATATCCATTTCACCACGCCCGCTCAGTTTTACGGACTGCCGCCACGTTAGCAAAAAAATGCGAACCTGAAAAGGCCCCTCGGGGCCCTCTCATTTTCCCTTACCGCCGGAGCTGGCGCCTTCGTTGAGGATATACTGTTTGGTGACCTCTTCGTCGACCATGTCGGTCTTCACCAAGTGATCCAAATCCTGCTCAAACGTCGTCATGCCCTTGCTAGCCGAGGTCTGCAGCACGTTCACGATCTGCGCGGCCTTGTTCTCGCGGATGAGGTTGGCGATAGCCGGGTTATTCACCAGGATTTCACGCGCGGCAACGCGTCCGCCGCCGATCTTCGGCAGCAGCTGCTGCGAGATGACGCCGCGCAGGGTCAGCGCGAGCTGAGTCCTGATCTGGTTCTGCTGGTGCGAAGGAAACGCGTCGATGATGCGGTTGATGGTCTGCGAGGCGCTGTAAGTGTGCAGCGTGGCAAACACCAAGTGACCGGTTTCGGCGATGGTAAGGGTGGTGGCGATGGTATCCATGTCGCGCATTTCGCCGACCATGACCACATCCGGATCCTGACGCAAGATGTGCTTCAGCGCGTCGGGAAACGAGATGAAGTCCTGCCCGAACTGGCGCTGGCGGATGACCGCCTTCTTGGCCTCAAAGACGAACTCGATCGGATCTTCCAGCGTGATGATGTTCACCGGCTCGCGCTCATTGATCGCGTTGACCATCGAGGCGAGCGTGGTGGACTTGCCCGAACCGGTCGGTCCGGTAAGCAGCACCAAGCCGTGCGGATATTCCGTCATCGCCTGGGCGATGGGCGGCAAGCCGAGCGAACTCATGGTCGGAATATCGGACGGAATGATGCGCGCAGCCATTGCCACGTTGCGGCGTTCCCAATGCAGGTTGATGCGGAAGCGCTTGCCGGAAGGAATCTGATAGGCGACGTCGAGCTCCTTCTGCTCGAAAAAAGTCTTCTTCTCCTGCTCGGTGATGAACGAGAAGACCAGCTCTTCAACGTTCTGGTTCGTGAGCGACTTTGCCCCCTCAATGGGCACGAGGTCGCCGGAAAGACGCAGCAGGGGCGGCCGACCGACCACAAGATGAATGTCGGAAGCCCCCTTGGCGACCGCAATCTCAAACAGGGTGTTCATTACGTCGAGCGGAGTGCTGGCTGCCATAGTAAACCTATTTTACCACAAAAAGGGCTCCAAAGGAAGCCCCCCTGTGTATGCGGTTTCTGCGCGACTACCAGCTCTTGGCGCGCAAACCCTTCTCCGCGGCATCAATCTGCGCCTCCTGTTTTGAGGTGCCGATGCCCTGCGCCACGAGTTCGTCGCCCAAATAGACGCCCACGGTGAACTCCTTGGCATGATCCGGTCCCTGCTCGCTGATGACACGATAGGTCGGGGTGACGCCGGCAGTTTCCTGCGCGCGTTCCTGAAAGCGGCTCTTCGGATCCAAGTACAGCTGATGTTCCAGAATATGCGGCAGCCGGGAAAGCACGAAGCGATTCACGAAAGTACGGACTACCTCGAAACCGCTGTCGAGATACATCGCGCCGATGACCGCCTCGATGGCATTGGCCAAAATATACTGTCGGGCCTTGCTCTGGCTGTCCTTCGACTCGCCATGCGACAGGAAAAGGAACTCATCGATACCGATTTCCGCGGCAATGTCCGACAGCATCTTGGCATTCACCAATGCTGCCCGCCAGTTGGTAAGTTCACCTTCCGGATTGGGATAATTTCGATACAGGTGCTCCGTCACCACCAACTCCAAAACCGCATCCCCCAAAAACTCCAATCGCTCATTATGCCCATGCGCAAAAGTAGGGTGCTCGTTGATGTACGACCGATGCACGAATGCCTGCGTAAGAATTCCCTTGTCCGCGAAGACGACTCCGATTCCGTTCTCAAACTTAGAAAAATCGCGCTGCATAATTTACTATCGTGACAGCTTGATGGCCCACGGGCACATCAACCAGCACGGCATCGCCAATCGTCCGTCATCTTTCATCCTCCGGTGAGGGCAAGAGAAAGATAAGAGACCATTGATGATCCGCTGAGTGAATAATTGAACGAACCTCGCCTCACGGGTGTTCGGTTCGCCTAAGGGCGGCCCCGTGCGCACGCCCCCAGTCCCCCTGCCACCCCCGCGCACCAACGACGAAAGGCTCTGCGCGCTTCCGTCTCGGTACCGCCGGGCCTACTTCTCGGAAGGCTTCTCCTCGGCTTTCTCCATCACGCCAGATCCTTCTTCCTTCTCTTTCTTTTTTTTCTCAATCTTGTCGACCTCCTTGATTTCACCCTTAACGACCATATCCTTATAGATCGCGCCGAGCACGCCGTTCACAAAGCGTCCCGATGACTCACCGCCGAAAGTCTTAGCGAGCTCGATGGCCTCGTTGATGGCCACCTTCGAAGGAATGTTTTCGGCGAACTTGAGTTCCTGTACGCCGATGCGGAGGATGTTGCGGTCCACGTTGGTGATCTGTTCGATCGGCCAGTCGGGAGCGTATTTGACGATGACCACGTCGATCTTCTTGGCGTTCTCGACGACGTTCTTCACGAGTTCCTGAACGAAACCCTTATCGTCGAAGTCAGGGGCAAACTCCTTGAGGTTCGCCTCGATGACGTCTTCGAGCTTTTCGGCTTCCTTGCCGTTGAAGTCCCACTGGTAGAGGGACTGCATGGCAATCGTACGCGCGAGATGGCGGTTAGACATAGACGTTTGACGTTAAGAGCGAATGAGCATTTCTGCATTTAGGATAGCATTTTCTGACCTGGCACGAAAAGACGCGCGGCCACAGCCACACGTCCCTCCTGCTTATTCGTGCTTGTGACCCTTGTGGTCATCGTGGTCATGCTTGGCCGGCTTCTTCTTCGACAAGGGGCTCTTCAGCTCCAGAACCTTTCGTCCGGCATAGGTGCCGCAGGACGGGCAAGTTACGTGGGGCATCATCTGCTCCTTGCACTTGGGGCAGGCAGTAAGCGTCATCGGCTTGAGCGCAAAATGCGCTGCACGGCGGCGTTTATGCGAGCTTGTACGGCGATGTCCAGGGAGACCCATAGTGGCAGCGGAATAACCTATAAATCCAAAGTATGGACACTCTACCCAAATGACATGCTGTCGTCAAGGGGCGGGATATAAAAACCGCCCCTGTATGAGGGGCGGCAAAGGCTACTTCCACCATGCCGGGAGGAAGAGGACCCACGTGCAAGGCGTGCAACCTGACGGAAAAACTTGCCGTTTCTTAGGCGCCGGGCTTCAGATCGCCTCTGCGATACGCTTTCCGGAGACTTCGTGCTGCCCCGCAGACCCTCATGAGGGGCTCATTAGTGCGATGTATCCTGAGAAAAGCGCGCGCGTATGGCCCCTCCGGGCCATCGATCTCGAGGAGGTCGGAATAACATGCCAGCAAATCCGCATTATCAGCGTCCTTGGGAAGGGCGAGCAAGGCGGCATAAATGCGCCGCAGTTTCTGCGCTCGACGCCTGGCAAGGTATGCTCCCGCGCCAGAGCCTACGCCAACGCACATGATGACAAGAAAGAACGTTAAAGCGACCGGGTAACTACGGATGAGTTCATCGAACATCGTGCCCTCCACTTCGCCCATCATACTAAAGAAAGATCGGCTTTATGGCAATACCGCGCAGCATGCCGCTCAAAAAACTACCGAGCGTGTCATGTCACCCATCTTGACGAAAACGCTTCCGAAGACTATGCTCTATCGTCGCCGCGAATTTCGTGCGGCGAAGGAGGATACGATGGATTTTTTCAGCGATCACTGGCTCCTGTGGACGTGCGGCTTCGTGCCGTCGATGCTTTACCTCGGTATCGGATGGATCCGACTCCGAACCTGGGAGCGTGCTTCCCTCTTCGACCTCTTTGACCCTCGTTCCGGCCACGGTCGCGGACCCAAGCCGACGATGCGTGCCGGAGAAATCGCGACAGTCCTCGCATGGGCATCCGGCGCGATGCTCGTCCTCGCGGCAATCCACGTCGTCGTATACGCCATCTTCCCATGATCCGTCCGCTCTCCGGGCCCCGCGCATCTTTGCGCGGGGCTTTTTTTGCAAAAAAAATCGCGCCCGTTTCAAGAGCGCGAGGCAAGACGAAAGACGACATGCCAAACGATGAGCGCGACGGCGCACCCGGCGACGGCATCGATGACGTAGTGCTGATGTACGAAGACGGTCGAGAAGGCGATGAGCGTCGCCCAGAGCAACATGGGGACGCGCATCTGCCGAACGCAGCGTCCGACGGAGAGCGCCGTAAGGAACGCGAGCGACACGTGCAGGCTGGGAAAGCAATTGCCGTCCACGTCAAGCTGATACTGCAAGGCAAGCAGGCGATCCAGGATTCCGACACCCGAGAGCACGACGCGCGGAGGAACGAGCGGCATGAGGACGAACCAGGGAGCGCTCGCAAGAATCGCCCCCACGAAGGCGCCCGAGAAATGCAGGAACGTGCGGCGACTGCATGGGACAAAGAGCAAGACGGCCGGCATCAGATAGGCCGAGGTATACGGCACGGTGAACGCGCTGACGTACGGCACGCGCCAGACGGGATCCCACAAGAGGACGCGCGCGGCAGCGTGCGGAACGATCCGCGAGCCATAATAAACAAGCGCAAAAAGCGCCCAGATGCCGATAAAAAGAACGAATCTCTCTCCGAATGAGGCCGGTGACGACGGATCACGCATCAGCTTCACCTCCAACCAAAGATTATTGCAGGCGATAACGAAAGGCAAGCCCCGCAAAGTACGTTCGCATCCCCTTCGACAGAAAAGAAAAAGCGGTCCGATACCAGCTGCCGAAAAGCGGCGATAACGGACCGCCGGAGCGAACAGCAAAACGACAGCGTGTTTCCGTCATGCCCACGACAAGACGACGTTGTGTTATGCTTAACGGCAGAATACTCATCTTTCCCTCTTATGGCCGACCAATTTACGACCGTCGCCACGATCGGCTACGGAAAAAGAATCATGAACTCCTTCGCGGGAGTGATTGTCGGACTCGTCCTGTTCATCGGCGCGTTCTTCCTCCTCTATTGGAACGAGGGCCGCATCGATACGTCGCAAATCGCCAAAACCGCCGTCCCTGTCGACGCGTCGACGATGCGCACCGATACTTCGCTCAGGGAAAAGCTCGTCTCGGTCACCGGAACGGTCTCTATCGCGGAAACGCTCGGCGACGGCTTGTACCTGAAGCCGGCCAGTTACGTGGCCTTTGAGCGCAAGGCGGAAATGTACGCGTGGACGGAGCAGGAAAAGTCGACCTCGCAGAAGAACGTCGGCGGCTCCGAGACGACGACCACGACCTACACGTATGAAAAACAATGGACCGAACGGCCGCAGGACTCCGCGAATTTCAAGACGACTGCCGGACATGAAAATCCGATCATGACCGCGACCTCTGCGGAAGGAAGATCGAAGACGATCAAGGTCGGTGCCTACCCCATGGGCACAGACGGACTGCCGTTGCGCGGTTTTACGCCGCTCGACCTGAACGATGCGAACGTTTCGCTTGCCGGAGGCGCCAAGCTCTCCGGACGATCATTTGTCTTTCTCGGAAAGGGAACGCCCGAGACGCCGGAAATCGGCGACATCCGCGTGAGCTATGAGACTATCGCCCCG
>JAHFIW010000008.1 GCA_023246195.1 bacterium | reverse complement strand
CTTGATGGGCGGCGGGAGTGAAGAGCCGCTCTTCGGCTGAACGGGCGCTTCGGCCTGGTTCGGCCAGGGAGATGTCGTCTGGCGTTCCGCTGGTACCGACTTCTTTCCAGGCGAACCCCGCATCGCGAACCAGCGCGTACTCCTCGGCGCGTGGCGCATGGCTCATGAAGGCGATGGTCGCGCCGGCTGCGCGCGCGCGATGCAGGGCGACTGCACGCGCGTCATATCGCGGGTTCTGGTCGTATTGTTTCAGGTCCGCGCTGTCGGACTCGAGCACGATGACGGCACCGAGATCGCTCACCGGCGAACCGACGGCCATGCGCGTGCCTACCACGACGACCGGTTCGGGTGACGCCGCGCGCTGCCACGACTTCCACAGCGGCGTCATGGCCATCTCGCCGTGACATTCCACCACGATCTCGTCGCCGAATTCGCGACGCATCAGCGCGACGGTTTCCACCACGTCTTCCGCATGCGGGACGACCACGATGGCACCGCGTTTTGTCGCAAGAGAGGCGTTCACCAAACGGCAGGTCTCTTCGAATTTCGCAGCAGGCGTCGCATAGCGAATCACGCTTCCCTTGCACGCGGTCGCTTTTCGTTTTCTCGTCACGCGTGCTTTTGGCAGGTCATCAGCCTTCGATACCGATCGCTTTGGCACGGTCGGCAAGAAGCAGCGGACCACGGTTCCGGGCGCGGCCATGTAGTGGTTGGCCATCCAGTCGATGGCCGAGAGCAATTCCGCAGGTACGCGCTCCGCCCCGGCGACTGCGATGACGGGCTTGGTCTTCTTGGGGTCGATTGCCGCCGTCTCGCGCAATGCGAAAACGATGCCGGTGACGGCGCGCCCGCGCCAGGGCACGATGACCACCGAGCCCACGCCGACGGACGGCGCTAAGCCCTCCGGAATCGAATAATCGAACGGTCCGGTAAGCTGACGGGGGAGTTTAAGCGCGGGAATGACGGCAGCAAACATGTCTTGATAGAAAAAAAGCCCGCTCGCAAGGGGCATCGTAAACGATACGCGGCATGACCCGTGCCCTCATCAGCCGATTTTCATGCGGGCAACCAGATAGCCGACGCCGAACGGCTTCTCGTAGGAGAGGATTTTCGCCTCGTGATTGACTTCGTCGAGCATGCCGCAGAGGGTCGCAATGACTTTGGCTCCGCATGACTGCGATTCCTTGATCCACTCTTCGTCGATGTCCAGGATGGCGATGGGATCCTGCTTGGTGATGACATCCATGACCTTCTCGTCGAAGGCAACGCCTCGCGGCGAAAGGCCGTCGGGAGAATTCTTGTCGACGCGATGCGAAAGGTCGGCCGACGCGATGACCGCCACGCGCTTGGTGGAGCTCATGATTTCGTCCTTGAGCTCCTTGCCGAAGCGGTGATGCGATTTCATGTCGAGGTGCGAGGTGATCAGCGGGACAATGCGCACGTTTGGCAGGTGCTGGGTAAGGTACGACAACGGTACCGCGCATCCGTAGTCGACGTATTCTGAACTGCCAAGTACGAGCGGCAGATGTTTTTCCTTGAAGTCTTCGCGAATGCGATCCGTCAGCATGATATCCGACTTCCATTCCAGTTTGGTGACCAGATCGCCGAACTCCTCGAAGTTGGTGACGTACTTGGAGTTGAGGTTGATGGAGAGCGCGTCCGGCAACGAGTCGCCGTGCGGGGAGATGACGATAATGGTCTCGGGTTGGGCGATATAGAGGTCCTGCTCAAGCTGCTGCAGCGCGTTCTTCGTTTTTTCAATAACCGAAAGGCCCTCTTTGCCGATAGTCGGCATGAGAAGCGGAGTATGCGCAGTGATACAGGCGAAGACCAGCGACATAGTGTATTGCCGCTGTATTCTACCACGATTATCGGCAAAGCAAAGGGGCTGCAGTGAAGGCGGAATATAACTTGTCCACAGTGGAGTTTTGACGTTCGGTTTTTGTTCGGGTATACTGAATGCAGATAAGTAACGATGTGGATAAGTTATGAGCGTTTCTGCCTCTGAGAGGGAAAAACTCACCAAGAAGCAATCCGAAATCCTCGCTTTCGTGGTCGAATACATCAAGGATCACGAATACGCGCCGTCGTATCGGGAGATAGGAGCGCATTTCGGCATCTCGTCCACGGCCACGGTGCACGAGCACGTCAAGAACCTGGAGCGGAAAGGCTACCTCACGGGAGACGCCGACTCTGCCCGCAGCATCGAGGTCGAGTCATCGGTCATGTCCGCAGCCAAGGCGTTGCTGCTGCCGCTCAAGGGCCTCATCACCGCCGGTGAACCCATCGAGGCCGTAGAAACGAACGAAACCTTCCCGGTACCGTCAGACATGGTCAACGAAGGCGAAGACGCCTACGTTCTCAAAGTGAAAGGGGAGTCAATGATCGAGGATGGCATCCTTTCTGGAGATTATGTGGTGGTGATTGCAACCACGCAGCCAAAGAACGGAGACACTGTGGTGGCGCTGCTAGAAAACACGAACGCCACTCTCAAGCGGTTCTACAAGGAAGAGGGTCGCGTCCGCCTGCAGCCGGCCAACCGCACCATGAAACCCTTCTACGTCAAAGACATCATCGTTCAGGGTGTCGTTCGGGGAGTCGTACGGGACTACCGTAGAATGACGTAGCGGGATCGGCAGAAGTTCTTTTTCTCACCTTGCTTATAAAAAAAGTACCGCTCCCTTGGGAGAGATAGCGGTGCTTTCCACGCGATGTGCATTTCTGCAAATCGCATAACCACGCAGTAAGTGGTAGGTCCATCCTACCACCAAAGCGCCAAAAACACTATGGCCAAGCGAAAAATCCGCGCGTTCTACCGCCAGTTCATCGGTTCCATCCTCGACGTCATCACTACCAGCTAATTCAGGTGACGCGGCGTAACCAAAAAACGGCTCCAAAGAGGAGCCGTTTTTTGATCGGTTACTTGTCAGTTTTGATGACGATGGCGTCACCTTTGGCATCGACAGTCACCGCCTGCCCGTCGACCACCTCGCCCTCGATGATGCGAAGCGCCAGCGGATCGAGAATTTCCTTTTGCAGCGTTCGTTTGAGCGGGCGCGCACCGAACACCGGGTCGTAGCCTTTCTTGGCGAGGAGCTTCTTGGCTTTGCCGCTCACGGTGATGGTGATGTGCTTTTTCCTGAGGCGATCGGCAATGTGCGCGATCTGCAGATCGACGATGCTGCCGAGGTCGTCTTGGCTCAAAGAGTGGAAGACGATGATTTCGTCCAGGCGGTTCAGGAACTCCGGCTTGAAGCGTTCCTGCAACAGTGACATGACGCGTTCCTTGGTCGATTCCTGCTCGCTCGATTCGGCGGCGGCGAAACCGATGTTGCCCTTGCCCTTGCCGGTTTCCAGGATCGCCTCGGAACCGACGTTGGAGGTCATCACGATGACCGTGTTCTTGAAGTTGACCTTGCGTCCCTTGGCATCGGTGATGCGGCCTTCGTCGAGAATCTGGAGCAGCGTGTTCCAGACGTCGGGGTGGGCCTTTTCGATTTCGTCGAACAGGATGACGGAGTAGGGCCGGCGGCGCACCAACTCGGTCAGCTGGCCGCCTTCATCGTAGCCGACGTAACCTGGCGGCGATCCGAGCATGCGCGAAACGGTGTGCTTCTCTCCGTATTCCGACATGTCCAGGCGAATCATGGCGTTTTCGTCGTTGAAGAGCAACGCCGCCAATGAACGTGCCAGTTCGGTTTTGCCCACGCCGGTCGGTCCCAAAAAGAGGAATGAACCGATGGGGCGCGACTCCTCGGCCACGCCGGCGCGCGAACGGCGCACGGCATTGGCAACGGCAGTCACGGCTTCGTCTTGGCCGATGACGCGCTTGCGCAACTCATCCTCCATGCGCGCCAACTTGGCCTGCTCTTCCTCGAGCATCTTGTTGACCGGAACGCCCGTCCAGC
Organism: bacterium; assembly: GCA_023246195.1. Taxonomy (GTDB): domain Bacteria; phylum Patescibacteriota; class Patescibacteriia; order SG8-24; family SG8-24; genus JAHFIW01. The sequence goes on along the minus strand of JAHFIW010000008.1, from coordinate 38,400 downwards.
GCGAAACTACGCTGGCGATGTCCTCTTCGGTGACTTCTTCTTTGAGGAAGCGGTGATCCTTTTGGATGTTGCGCAGCTTTTCTTCGGCGGTTTCCAATGATTTTTGCGCCTCGGGAATCTTGCCGTAGCGGATTTCGGCAACCTTGGTCAGGTCCGCGTTGCGCTCGGAAATTTCGGCTTCTTGTTTGAGCTTGTCGATGGCTTTTTTCTGCTTGCGGATGGCGGCGATGGCATCCTTCTCGATCTTCCAGGCAAGTTCAAGTTGGCCGGCCGCCTCTTTCAGCTCCGCCAGCTCGCGCTCCACCTCCCTGAGTCGTTCTTTGGAATCCCTGTCTGCTTCCTTGGCAAGCGCGCGTTTCTCGATTTCCAAACGCATCAACTCTCGCTTCTTGCGGTCCAGTTCTTCCGGTTCGGAATCGATTTCCAGACGGAGCGCAGACGCGGCTTCGTCGATGACGTCGATGGCCTTGTCGGGGAGGAAGCGGTCCTGAATGTAGCGTGAAGAAAGGTTTACCGCGGCCACGATGGACGGGTCGGTGATGCGCACGCCATGATGCAGCTCGTAACGTTCCTTGATGCCTCGCAGGATGGCGATGGCGTCTTCCTGGTTCGGTTCGCTCACCAGCACCGGTTGGAAGCGGCGCTCCAATGCGGCGTCCTTCTCGATGTGCTTCTGATATTCCTTGAGCGTGGTGGCGCCGATGGCCCGCAGCTCTCCGCGAGCGAGCGCGGGCTTGAGCATGTTTGCGGCGTCGAGTGACGAGCCGTCCGAAGAGCCTGCGCCGATCAGCGTGTGCAGTTCGTCGATGAAGAGGATCACGCGGCCGGCCGACTGCTCCACTTCCTTGATCACGGCTTTCAGGCGCTCCTCGAACTCGCCGCGGAACTTGGAACCGGCGACCATCGAACCGACATCGAGAGAGACGATTTCCTTTTCCTTCAGGGATTCGGGAACGTCGCCCTGCACGATGCGTTGCGCCAGCCCCTCGACGATGGCCGTCTTGCCGGTACCGGCCTCGCCGATGAGTACGGGATTATTTTTCGTACGGCGCGAGAGGACCTGCATGACGCGGCGGATCTCCTCGTCACGGCCGATGACCGGATCAAGCTTTTCCTGTCGCGCCAACGTCGTCAGGTTCCGCGAATATTTTTCAAGCGCCTGATATTTTCCTTCGGGTTCGGGAGAATCGACCTTCTGGTTGCCGCGTATCTCGGCCAGTACCTTGAGGACCTTGTCGTACGTCACTCCTTCTTCGGCCAAAAGGGCGCGCACGTTGTTCTCCTTGGATTCGATTGCCAGCATGCCGAGCAGCAAATGCTCGGTCGAGAGATACTCGTCGCCAAAGCGGGTGGCCTCTTTCTCGGCCTGTCGGAAGGTCTTGAGAAGAAGGGGAGCGGCCTGCAGTTGCATGGTTTCGGCGTCCTGTTCGGCTTGCGGGAACTCGTCAATGAGCGCGGTCACGCGTTGGCGGAGGCTGTCGATTTCGGCTCCGATTTTTTTGCATGCCGAAATGACGACGCCGTCCTTTTGCTCCAGAAGGGCCAAAAGTAAGTGGGCCGGTTCCAGCTCCACATGGCCGCGCTTTGTGGCGATGTTTTGAGCTGCGTCGATGGCTTCTCGTGATTTAGTGGTAAATTTGTTGGGATTCATTTGATATGGTCATTAGCACTCAACAAGCTCGAGTGCTAATGTCATTCTTGCACTACCTTTTCACGGTTGTCAAGCGGAAGTGGATAAGCCTAAATCGTGCTTCTTTGTTACACTGGAAAGGACATATGAGAATCGAGATCCTTGGCGTCCCTGTCGACGCCATTACCAAGGTAGAAGCCCTAATGAAGGCTCAAAACATGCTTGCGGAGCGACGTGGGCACTTTTTGACGACCCCAAACCCGGAGATGTTGGTTTTGGCGACGAGGGAGCCGAGGTTCAAAGAGGTTTTGAGGAAGGCGGATTTGGCCATTCCAGACGGGATTGGACTGCTTTATGCGGCACGACTGCACGGAAAGCGCATTCCGGAACGGGTGAGCGGCGCGGATTTTTTGGACGAATTGGCGGCCTTGGCTTTGCAAAAGGGTTTGCCGGTATTTTTGTTGGGAGGTGGCCAATCCACGCTGGCAGGCAAACAGGACGTAGCCAAGCGAGCAGCTGATATTTTGCGGGAGAAATATCCAGGGTTGGAAGTTGTCGGAGCGGAAAGCGGGGGACAGGTGAGCCTTTCTGCTGACGGTACCTGGCAGATGGATCCAGCCCTGCTCGACCGCATTCGTGCCGCCTCGCCGGCCATGTTGTTTGTCGCGTTCGGTCATGGAAAGCAGGAAACGTGGATCGCAGACCATCTTGCGGCGTTGCCTTCGGTGCGATTGGCCATCGGCATCGGCGGCGCTTTCGACTTTATCGCCGGCGAGGTCCGTAGGGCGCCTCTCATGATGCGCCGCCTCGGACTTGAGTGGTTGTGGAGGCTTGTACGGCAACCCAGTCGGTTCGGACGGATTTGGACGGCCGTGGCAGTCTTTCCGTGGTTGGCCTTAAGAGACAAAAATTGCTAAAATACACAGACGCTATTGATTTCCTGATTGCTATGGTACGTGTCAGATTTGCTCCATCACCCACAGGCTACCTCCACATAGGCGGACTGCGCACCGCCCTCTATAACGAGCTGTTCGCCCTGCATGAAGGCGGGCAGTTCATTTTGCGCATCGAAGACACCGACCGCACCCGCTATGTGGAAGGTTCCATCGAGAGCCTGCTGCGCACGCTCGACCGCTGCGGCATTCATCCTGTCGAGGGTCCTTATCTCGATGGTCAGGGAAAGATTGCCGAACGCGGTAACTGCGGACCGTATGTGCAATCGGCACGTCTGGCCATCTACAAGGAGCATGCCGACCTGCTGATTAAAAACGGTCACGCGTACTTCTGCTTTTGCAGCGCCGAGCGGCTTGAAAAAATGAAACTGGAACAGGCTGCCGCAAAGACGCCTGTCATGTATGACAAGTGCTGCCGAAAGCGCTCCGTCGAGGAGTCGAAAGCCGAGCTCGCCAAAGGCGTTCCGTACGTGATCCGCATGAAGATGCCTGCCGAAGGCGTCACGTCCTTTACCGACAGCATCCGCGGTCACGTCGAGTTTGAGAACGTGCTGATTGATGATCAGGTGCTGGTGAAGTCCGACGGTTTTCCCACGTACCATCTTGCTAACGTGGTCGACGATCACTTGATGGGCATTACGCATGTCGTCCGTGCCGAAGAATGGTTGCCCTCCACGCCAAAGCATCTCGTGCTCTATAAGGCGTTCGGTTGGCATCCGCCGCAATTTGCGCACGTGCCGCTGCTGCTGAACGCGGACCGTTCCAAGCTGTCAAAACGTCAGGGTGACGTTGCCGCCGAGGATTATCTCGATAAGGGCTATGTGCCGGAGGCATTGGTGAATTTCGTGGCTCTGATGGGTTGGAATCCGAGCGGTGATCGAGACGTGTACACGAAGGAAGAATTCATCAGGGAGTTTTCCTTGGAAAAAGTGAACAAGGCCGGCGCGGTCTTCAATCGCGAGAAGCTGGACTGGTTCAACAAGGAATACATCCGCGCCATGACGTCGACGGCATTGGCCAAGGCCGCGCTTCCGTTCTACGTGAAGCAGGAAGTGCTGCGGCAGGACGGCGACTCTCTCGTTGCCTGTCGTGGCGGCATGCGTTTTGGCATGGACTCGCTGGAGAAGGCCGTGACTTTGGAACAACGGCGTGCCACCGTTTTGGTGGAGCTGCCGGAAGCCACGCGCTTCGTGTTCGAGGACATCACCGTGCCTGCGGCGATGCTTGTCTGGAAGAAATCAACGCCGGAAATCGCGCACGAAAGGCTGGTCGGTTTGCGCGAATTCATGGGCGGGGTGGGGGACGCGCTGTTTGCCGATGCCAAGGCGTTGGAACTGGCGACCATCGCGCATATTGCCGAAAAGGGTTGGACCAACGGCGAATCGCTTTGGCCTTTCCGGGTGGCGCTTACGGGGCGTGAGATGTCTCCGGGGCCATTTGAAAGCGCCTGGGCACTCGGTAAGGAGCGCACCCTGGTACGTGTCGATTCCGCCATAGCGTCGCTCTCATGATGACACCCGCAAAAACAACTACCGGTCGTGTCGGGCTTGCGGCCATGTCCGTAGCGGTTTTTGCGTCATTGGTTTTTGCCCCCCTCTCCGCGGCGTTTGCTGATACCGGCACCACCGGACTCGAAGGCAGCGTGGGAAAGCAGATCAACGACATCACCAGCGATGTCAACAAGAAGAAGGCGCAATTGCAGGATCTCAGTAAGCGCCAGGAGCAATATCGAAGCGCCATCGGTCAGAAAAAGGCCGAATCGGCATCTCTTCAGGACGATATCGCGCTGTTCGACAACCGCATCGCTCAGACGCAGTTGGATATCGACATCGCCCAGGATCAGATCAACCAGCTTTCGTTGGAGATGTCGGTGCTCGATGACAAGATGAAGGCGCAGGAAGAGCGCATGGGACAGGAACGCAAGCTGCTGGGCGTGCTGGCACGTCAACTGTATCGTTCGCAGTTTCGCAAGAGCGCGCTCGACATCCTGCTTGCCGGCAAAACGCTGTCGGAATTTTTCGATGCCATGCGTCAAGTGGCCGACTTGGAGTCCGGCGTCACCAAGACGCTGCATGCCGTCATGGACCTTAAGGCCAGCCTTGCCGAAGATCGCAGCATCAACGAGACGAAGAAACTCGCGCTAGCCGACACGCAGCGAGGACTCGACGTTTCCAAGCGCGAGATTGAAGACGAGAAGACGGTCAAGGAGACGTTGCTGACCGAAACGCAGTCATCCGAACTGCAGTATCGTTACATGTTGGCCGAGCTCAAGACTCAGCAGGAGGACGCCAATGCCGACATCACGGCGCTCGAGATATCGCTGCGTGACAAGATGGATCTGGCTGACCGTCTCAAGGGTCAGAACGCCGCGTTGTCATGGCCGGTGGTGCCTGCACGCGGCATCTCTACGCGCTTCCACGATCCCGATTATCCGTTTCGATACATATTCGAGCATCCGGGCATCGACATCCCTACGCCGCAGGGCTCGCCCGTGCATGCAGCTGCGGCCGGCGTCATCGCCGCGGCTCATAACGGGGGAATGGGGTACAGCTACGTCATGATCATCCACAACAACAACGTCTCCACGGTATACGGGCACCTTTCGAAGATTGTCGCAAAGGCCGATGCGTTCGTCGAACGCGGCGAAATCATCGGCTATTCCGGCGGCATGCCGGGGACGCCCGGAGCCGGTAACCTGACGACCGGCCCGCATTTGCACTTCGAATCGCGCCTGCATGGCATACCGGTAGATCCCATGCGCTACCTCATATCCGCCGCAGACGTCCTGGCCTCGAATTAGGCCGGGACGCTTGTTTTTTTTGGGCGTTTATGTATGATTACGCTCGCTTGCCGTCCTTTTACGGAACGCAAAGGAGCAGAAGATGGAATTGCAAGAGATGCGGAAGGGGAATGACGTCGCTGCCGAAGAGCGTCGTTATCCGAAGCGGTTTCGCATGGCCCGCTTGTTCGGATATCCGATGTTCTTACGGCAGGAGCAGCTCCAGGGTTGGAGCGGGCGATTGCCCATCTATGTGCGCTGGTGCGGGGACTGCGAACGGTTCTCGGTGACGCCTTCGGCGGGCTACGGCCGCATGTACTGTGCGTGCTGCCGAGCATCGCAGAGGATCATGACTTGGCATCGTTTTCGTCACAAGGTGCTTCCGACACTGTTGCCCTCGCTCATGCTGCCGGCCTTGGTCATTCTGGCATGGCAGGCGTGGCGGCGCTTGCACGGCATCGGCTGAAAGATTTTCGACGGTCACTCTGGTGGCCGTTTTTTTATGCGAAAAAATTCCGAAACAGGGGAGCGTCATGACGCTCCCCGCTCATGTTTTTTGTCTACGCGCGCCCTGCTACGCGCAGTCATGCATTTGCCCCATCTTCTTTTGGACGGCAAAAGGGGAGTGGCATATGGGGTCCTTTTTCAGACTTCCCTCCTTGCTTGTCGGTCAGGTCCTTCGTGGCCGCCCTCACTTGTCTGACTCTGTCGTCTGGCACGGTCCGACGTTCTCATCGATCGCAGGTCACCTCGTCGTCTCATCCCTCGTCATCATGGTACGAGGGGACGGTTGGGAAGGGGTCATATTTGAGGATGTATTGCGTCGTACAATATATCTTAGACGACACTTAATAAGGCGGATAAGAGGGCTGTGGCGATGTGTAGGCCTTGCTTCCCTGCCGGTGGCAGGTGATGTTGCGAATGCAATCGCGACGTGCGGAAGTGTTACTTTTAGAGAGTATCTGGTCTCAATTCGGTTTAGGTTTCGCTCATTGATCATGGTATGCGTTCGGGATCGCTTATAGTCATAAATTAGCTAAGATTAGCCAAATAAATGACTTTGGCTTTAAAATGGCCCAGATGAAGCCCTGTCACCTTTTAATGTGCCAATCACCTGCCGCCGTAAATAAAAAACCCGCCGTGTTAAGGGCGGGCTGGCGATTAGGCCAAGATGGGGTTGCGCGGACCGAGGATGGCCTCGATTTCCGCCTGGCCGAGCGACTCCTTGTCGAGCAATGCTGCCGTTAGCTTGTCGAGCAGGTCGCGCTTCTCCGTGAGGAGTTGCAGGACCTGGTCGTAACAGCCTTTCAGGAGCTTGTTGACTTGGTCGTCGATGAGCGCCTCCGTTTTGTCGCTGTAGTCTTTGCGACTTTCCTGGAAGACGAATCCGCTTTCCGTGTCGCCGAAGACTTGCGGGGGTCCGAGTTCCGGGCACATTCCGTAGGTCTTCACCATGCCCTTGGCGATTTTTGACAGGCGTTCCAGGTCGTTGCTGGCACCCGTGGTGATGAACTCCGGTCCGAAGACGACTTGCTCGGCGATCCGTCCCCCGTAAAGGAGTTGGATCTTGGCGAGCAGCTGCTTCTTGGAAAGGAGGACTTGGTCCTCGTCCGGCATCGACCAGGTCAGGCCCAGCGCCTGTCCTCGCGGAACGATCGTCACCTCGCGGATCTGATCGGCTTCCACGGTGAACCAGCCTGCCAAGGTGTGGCCGCATTCGTGCACCGAGACGACCTTCTTGGTCGTCTCAGGAATGACGGCACTTTTCCGTTCCACTCCCAGCTGCACCTTCTTGCAGGCATGTTCGATGTCGGCCAATTCGATGGCCGGCTTGTTGAGCTTGCCTGCATGAAGTGCCGCCTCGTTCATGACGGATTCAAGGTCGGCGCCGCTCATGCCCGTGGTGCGTCGTGCCGCGATGACGAAGTCGACATCTGGCGCGATGACCTTGTCGCGCGAGTGGATCTTGAGGATCTTTTCGCGCCCGCGGAGATCTGGCCGAGGTACGACCACCTGGCGATCCAGACGTCCGGAGCGCGTCAGTGCCGAGTCGAGCGTCTCCGGTCGGTTGGTCGCGGCCATCAGGATGATGCCCTCGTTGGCCGAAAAGCCGTCCATGGCGATGAGCAGCTGATTGAGCGTCTGTTCGCGCTCGCTGTCTCCTCCGCCGTTGGAGAGTCCGCCGCGCTTCTTGCCGATGGCGTCGAGCTCGTCGATGAAGATGATGCAGGGCGCGCGTTTCTTGGCATCCTCGAAGAGGTCGCGCACGCGTGCCGCACCGACGCCGACAAACATCTCCACGAAGCTGGAAGCGTCTGCCGAGAAGAACGGTACGCCGGCTTCTCCGGCAACCGCCCTTGCAAGCAGCGTCTTTCCGTTTCCCGGAGGCCCGACAAGCAAGATGCCCTTGGGCATGCGTCCGCCAAGCGTCTGGAAGCGTTTGGGCTCCTTGAGGAACGTGACCAGGTCGCGTACCTCTTCGACAGCCTCGTCGATGCCGGCCACGTCCTTGAAGCTGACGTTCACCGTATGGTGCAGCGTCGCCTTGTTGGAAATGGTCCGCTTGACCATGGACCTGTTGGCACCCGACGCCTTCTTCATGAGCATCGACCCGATGACCAGCAGGCCCAGCAGTCCCAGCATTACCCAGAATACCGGCCCGAGGCTCGACGGCTGCTTTTCGCGGTAGACGATGTGCTTTTCATGCATCACGCGAATCAGCTCGCTCTTGTCCGACGAGTACGTGACGTACTCGGTCGGTGCTGCCGTGCCCACAGACGGTCCGGTACCCGTGATGTGGTCGCCGTCGATGGTGACGTCCTTGATGTCGCCGCGCTCCACGCTGGAGATGAACTCGCTTGCAGAGACATTTTTGATGTCGGTGCCCTGCGGGGTGGCGATGAGGAATGTCAGGAAGATCAACGCGATCAGTACCAGGAGCACCTTAATCATTGATCCGTGTTGCATGGCGCAATCTCCTCATTTTTGAAAAGGAACTTTGAGCGGCCGCAATCGGCCGTCTTGGCCACCGTAACAGATATGTGAAAAAAGGCAATGGAGGCATCCGCAGCCTTCTCCCCTACTTGGTTTGGTCCCTCAAACGGTAGAAAATCTTCTCATTGTAGCGCAAATCCACGTATTCGAGCTCCGGGCGTTTTGGGCCGATCTTATCCTTCAGGATGATGGACAGGCGGTCTACTTGCACGTTGAAAGGAGTGGCCGTGGCCAGGAGTACGTGCCACCCGGTAGAGGTCACCGCGTCAATCGAGTCGGAAGATTCATCGGGGACGAACCATCGGATGGATTCGCCTGTCACGTCGGGCAGGCGCACGCTTGCCTGCAGGATCGCGCTCAATGTGGACGGCGTGTAGGTCTGCATTCCCGGACGCAGTGACACCTTTTCGGCTTCGGCAGGATTGCGATCGAGAATGAGCGGCCAGGAATTTTTTTGCGGTGCTGCCGGAGCCGTGGACTGTGCGGGGACGGCCGTCGGGGCTGCGGTTTTCGTGGCGGGCAATGGGGTCGGCGAAGCGGGTGCGTTTGCCTGCTGACCGCCGGCGGCACCGGCAGTCAGGTCGACGGTTTGCGCGCCGAGTCCTTCCACGGACACCGAGTTCAGTCCCGGCGGAAGGTCGGGCATCATGTCGTGTTCCTTGGATGTCAGCTCGCGCAACACGTAGCCGGATTCGTCCACGGCAAACAGCCTGCCTCCGCGTTCCAATACCGCGCGCATCGTCTTTTCCTTGACCGTCACGATGACCGTGTTGGGGAGTTTCTTGCTGATTTGGATGTCGTCGAGGTATACGGCGTTCTTGATGGCATCCTTGGCGCCCGACTCGCTGAACAGCAGGACGTTGTTGCGGGGAAAAATCAGGAGCGCATTGGACGATTCGTAGTCTGCCAGCGCCCTGCGTAAGGTATCTTCGGTGAACGGCGTCGTGCCGCCGAACTCGGTTTTAGTGATGCGAAAGGCCGAACTCCAAAACACGTACCAGACGCCGCCGACGATCAGCAGCGCCGCGATCAGCATCATGGTACGGCTCCTGTCGAGGAAGCCGCTTCCTGCTTGCCTTCGGGAAGGACGGGTCGTGCCGCCGTTCGAGTTGCGCCGTACCACCTTGCTTCCGGACGTGCCCGCAAACAAAGGATTGCCGTATCGGGGACGATGAAAGCCCCTGACGGGTTTGCTTCGACTCTTGGGAAAATGTTTCCAGGAAGTGCTCATGCGCGTTTGGGTGCGGGCGGCGTGAAGCTGCGTTTGAGTTCGCTGCGCTCCTTGTCGCGTGCAAGCGCCATGTCGATGAGCCTGTCGAGCAGCTCGGGATACGATACGCCGCTCGCCTCCCACAGCATCGGGAACATGCTGATGCTGGTGAAGCCCGGAAGCGTATTTACCTCATTGATATAGACCTCGTTGGTGGTGCGTTCCACGAAGAAGTCGGCTCGGGCAAATCCGGCCGTGTCCAGCGAACGGAAGGCCTGCACCGCCATGGTGCGGATGTTCTCGGTCAGCACTTTTGGGAGGTCTGCCGGAATGATGACTTTGGATTTGCCGTCCAGATACTTTGCGGCGTAGTCGTAAAATTCGTTGGAAGGGATGATCTCGCCGAGCACCGAAGCGTGAGGCTTGTCGTTGCCGAGCACGCCGCATTCGATCTCGCGGCAGTTCAGTATGGCCTTCTCGACTACGACCTTGGTGTCGTACGAGAGCGCGTCTTCGATGCCGGCACGTAGTTCCTTGCGATGGTGCGCCTTGGAAACGCCGACCGACGAGCCGAGGTTGGCCGGCTTTACGAAGCACGGATAGCCGAGCGTCTTCTCGATGTCGCTGACGATGGTCGTGGCATTTTGCTTCCAGTCCGAGGCGCGAAAATGCACATACGGCGCTACCGGAAAGCCGTCGCGTTCCAGAAGCTTCTTTTGCGTCACCTTGTCCATGCCGATGGCCGAACCCAAGATGCCGCTGCCCACGTAGGGCAGGCCAGCCAGCTCCATCAGGCCCTGCAAGGCGCCGTCCTCGCCGCCGCTGCCGTGGACGATGGGAAACACCACGTCGACGCGTTCCGCGGTCGCCGCGTCGCCGGAGAGCAGGACGCCGCGAGAAGTGCCCGGTGCGAGAATGCGCGTTTCGCGTTCCGAAGACTTGCCCTTAAGCGATGTGGCTTTGTCGGGCGCGGCCAGCATCTGCGCGTCGACCGTCCAGCGCCCGGTCTTCTCGACGCGCACGGGCAGCACTTCATACTTTGACTTGTCGAGCGCGGCGATAATCGAGGCCGCGGACCGCAACGAAACCTCGTGCTCGCCTGACATGCCGCCAAAAACGACGGCAACGCAAATTTTCTTCTTGTTCTTGGAATTTTTTTTCTGCGAAAGTTTTTGGCTGGCCATAAGTTCAAGGAACCAAGACGCGAGGAATCAGCGGATTGATGCGCGTGACTATTTCATAGTTGATGGTGCCGACCGCCGAGGCCAGATCTTCCGCGCTGATGGCGTCCTTGCCCTGCGTGCCGATCAGAACGACTTCGTCTTCAACGCGCACGCCGGCGATGTCAGTGACGTCGATGACGAACATGTTCATGCAGACGCGTCCAAGCACCTTGGCGCGCTTGCCGCGCACCAGCACGTGCCCCACGGAAGAAAGCTTGCGGTCAAACCCGTCCCAGTACCCGACCGGAACCACCGCCACCTTGGACTCGCGAGCCAACCGTTCAGTAAGCCCATAGCTCACATGCGCGCCCGCCGGCAACGACTTCACCTGCGCGATGACGGTCTTCCAAGAAAGCGCCGGAATCAAAGCGGCCGTCTTCCCCTTCTGCTTTGCCGAAACCCTCGTTTCTTTGGAGGGCCATAATCCGTATTGCGCGATTCCCGCCCGCACCATGCTGAAGTGCGTCTCCGGAAAAAGCAACGTCGCCGCACTGCAAGCCGTGTGCACCACCGAAGGATTGAACCCCGCACGCTTCACGGTCGAGAGCATCGTTAAAAATCGTTCCAACTGCCCTAGCGCATAGGCGGAATCAGTAGTGTCTTCGATGTTGGCGTAATGCGTAGAGACGCCTTCAAGAATAACGTTTTTGTGCTTTTTGAGAAAGATGAGAAAAGACGGAAGGTCTTTCGCGAGAAGTCCTTGGCGTGAAGTGCCGGTTTCCAATTTGAGATGGATCTTCGCCGGCCGTTTTGCAGTAGCGACCTCGGAAATTTCCGCGACGTTCTCGCGATTGTACACGGTGAGGCTGAAGCCCTGGCGAACCGCACGCAGTGCGTCGCTGAACGGCGTATAGCCAAGCACGAGCACCGGCTTATGAGTGCCGGCCTCACGAATCAGTTCAGCTTCACGCAAAGAGTCGACGCCAAACCAATCCGTCGGTCCCTTCGCGAGCGCGCGTACAGTTTCCGAAATGCCATGTCCGTACGCATTCGATTTGATCACCGACATGAGCAGCGTCTTGCGCCCCGCCGCAGACTTCAAAACCAGGGCGTTGTGCAGCAATGCGCTCTTGGAAACCTCAACCCAGGTTTTGTAGGGCCGCACTTTCATAGGCGATCTAAGTCAGCTAAACCATGCGATAGTACCACCGCCCCCGTCACCCCCGCGTACCGAGAGTGGGCATTATGCGCTCTTGGGAGCCCCGATAACCGTGCGTCCCAACATATAGGGGACGAGCACTTCCGGAACCGCGATGCTGCCATCCTCGCGCTGATGATTTTCCATCACCGCGACGAGCATTCGCCCGATGGCGATGCAGGTTGCGTCGTTGGTGTGTGCCATGTCGTTGCCGCCCTCGCGTCGCTTCACGCGCGTGGCGAGTCGTCGAGTCTGATAGTCGGTCATGTAGTCTGCAGAGTGGGTCTCCCTGTAAGTCCCCTGTCCCGGCATCCAGCACTCAATGTCGATTTTGCGCGCATTCGGATCTCCGAGGTCGCCGGTGCAGGACTGCACCACCTGATACGGCACGCCGAACGAGGTGCAGATATGTTCCTGCACGGCCACGAAGAAATCATGTTCTCCTCGCGACTGCTCCGGCGCGGAAAACGATTCCATCTCAATCTTGTCAAACTGGTGCAGGCGGATGATGCCTCGCGTGTCCTTGCCGTAGGATCCGGCTTCGCGGCGGAAGGCGGCGGTGGCAGCGACGTAGCGCAGTGGCAGGCGGGTTTCGTCTATGGCTTCGTCCATGTGAATCGGACCGAGGGTGTGTTCGGCGCTGCCGATCAGATACAAATCGTCGCTGGGGATGTGATAGCGCTCTTCGCGCGGTTCAAGGCGGGCCATGCGCTGGTAGACGTCAGGCTTGATCATCAGTGGCGGGACGATCGGCACGAACGGCGTGTCGGCGACTTTCAGGCCGGCTTCGGCGATGATGCGTTCAAGCGCGCCGCGGTCGGTGAGCAGCGAGAAGGCGTAGTTGATCATGGCCTGCTGAAGCAGGACCAAATCGCCCTTCAAGTAGGTAAAGCGTGCGCCGGCAACTTTCGCGCCGAGGTCGTTGTCGATGATGTCGTGCATTTTGCCGAGTTCGACGTGGTCGCGGACAGGATATGAAAAAACGGGAACGGTGCCGACTTGGCGCAAGACCACGTTGCCGGATTCGTCCGGGCCGACCGGCGTGTCGTCGGTGGGAATGTTGGGGAGTTTCAAAAGCAGCGGGAGCAGCTCGGTTTCAATCGCCACCAGTTTTTCCTCGAGCAGCTTAAAAGTCTCCTTCATCTTTTTGACCGCCTCGAGTTTGCTCGGGCGTTCTTCGGCAGAAAGTTTGGCAATCTCGGCCGAGGCGCGATTCTGTTCGGCTTTCAGCGTTTCCGATTCTTGCTGCAGCTTGCGGCGCTCCAGATCCAGCGAGACGACGGCGTCCACGTCGACGTTCACGCGTTTGTTCTTGGCCGCGGCTTTCACCGTCTCCGGGTTTTCCCTGATGATTTTGATGTCCAACATATGCCATTACTGCCTGTGCATAAAACACGAAAAAACGGTCCGAGAACCACGGTCATTGTGCCACGCGCTTGATGTATTGACAATAAAGCTAAATTGTTGAAAAAAATGGTTCTTTTCTCCCCTTTTTTTGGTCAAAAAGGGCATAAATATGCGGAGTCGTCGCAAACACGGGTGTGTTGGTCGCAGCGGACGAGAGACGTTTGCGGGAAGAAATATGTATCAGTATACATCACTTTTCTGATAATAAATTGTCAGACTCTTGACAGTATTTTAGTACCCTGCTACGACTAGCTCGTACTTATCCACAACATCTTATGATCAGTTTTCATGAGTGCTTCGGCTACTCCGTAGCCGGCGACACCATCGGTGAGGCTTGGTTGGCGGCGGTCGAATGCGTGTTGAAGAACGGAAGTTACGATCCGGACGAGAACCGCGGTCGGTTCGCGTTGCCGATGCTTCGGCTCAAGGTGCGTTCGCACGGCGAGCGAGACGCGCTGGTGGAACGCTTCGGCAACGCGGCCAACATCGAGAAGATGCGGCGACTGGTGTTTGAATCCCCCGTCATGGAGGACTTCGACGTTACGCCGAACTTCCGGGTCGGCGCGAAAAGCTACCACGCGCGCCTGCATGAAGGACGCATGATCGACTTCGTGGTGAAGCGTCTGACGGAAATACCGGAATCCAAGAAGGCGGTGATGGTTTTCCCGACGTACGAAGACTACGGCAAGGTGCTCGACTCCCCGTATAACGACTATCTGCCCTGCATCGTCTCGTTGCAGTTCCGTCTTCGCCCGTCAGGCGACGGTTACGTTCTGAACACCGTCTACAACATGCGCTCGCAGGACGTCTTCCAAAAGAACGTCAGTGATTTGGTGGTGTTCTCGCTTCTGGCACAAGAAGTGGGACGACGGCTCTCCGTATCGCTTGCGAAGCCCGTGCGGATGGGATTCATCGACGGCATGATTACCGACGGGCACATCTACCAGAACACCTACGACGCGGCATTGGAGACAGTCAGCACGTACCTTAACGAACGCGCGGCGCTTAATGCGTCACGACCTGCGCCTGCTATGGCCTTTGCGATATGAACGCCAAAATGACCGAAGAAGAAATGCGGAAAGAAAGCGGGTTGCGTTTTGAGACGTTGCTTTCGGTCGTGCGGGGCGAAGACGTTTTGACCTCGCGCGGAACACTGGTCTCTGCAACGAGCAAAGCCGACGCATTGTTGCTCATGGCCGACCTCACGCGCCGATCACGCCTCGGCAATTATGCGATTTTCGACTACGAACGTTCGTCTTTTGGAAAAGGGCTGCATCCGACGTGGATCCGCGAGTCTATGCGCGCGCTCGGTTGGGTGCCGACCGCACAAGTCGATTTGGACAGCATCGAAGGCGCAGGCATCACCCTGGTCACCTTCCATCGCCCCTTCCCGGACTCCGTGTACTTCGTCACCGGCAATCCGATGAAGCTGCTTGAAATGCGAACGGCGGTTCATCACCAGCATCTGCACGGCTGCGACTTCGATGTCCCGGAACTGAAACACGATGACATCGAAACGATCGCCGAGGACAAGGCGCGGCGTTCCTATGCCATCGTTCGTCGGCCGGTGTTGTGCACGGACGGCGGCATCTTCATGGATGCCTACGATGGTTTCCCCGGCCCCAATTCCAAACAAGCGGCTACCAAGCTGAAGCCGGAGGGGTTGCTGCGTCTGCTGGTCGGCGTAGAGAACCGCAACGGGAGCCGCCGCAACGCCGCCGCGTTCTTTGACGGATATCAGATGTCCGTGGAAGTAAGTACCGTGCCGGTGCGATTCGCCACCGATCCGCGCGGTACGTATCCGTCCTATCCGATGGACAAAATCCTGATTCCGACGACCGCTGCAAACGTCGCAGGTCTCACTTATGCGGAAATGCCGCCGGAAGAACGCGGGCGCACTTCCGAAGTACCCGCCCTCGCCGAATATCTGGAGAGGATTGCCGCAGCTGAATAGTCGCCGTTCCGCGCCGTCGCAGAGACGACGCGGCTGGCGCCCATTCAGGGCGAGGAGGCAGTCATGAAGAACGTGTGCTTTCTGTTCGGCATCAACGGCGTCGGGAAATCAACCGTCGCGGGTCATGTGATCAGCATGGTCAAAGGGTCGGTACGTCTCTCAAGTTCAGAAGTGCTTCGCCGCGCCTTTGGCGACGTTTCGCGTGATGAGCTGGAAAGGATGCCCGCCTACGTAAAGCGCGATGCGCTACGCGTTGCGCTGACCGAGGCGTTCACGGCGCATCAGCGGGCATCACTGGTCGTTTGCGAGATGCATCTGGTGGCCTGTATCCGGCGGAACGGCGTCGTGAGCCGTGAGCGCATGTGGCACGACTCTTTCCTGCGCCATGCTCGGGCATACTGCCTGATCAGCTCGCCGAAGGAAGCGGTGCTGCGAAGGAGGGACCACGATATCCGAGCAACGGGCAGGGTTCGCTCTCTTGATTCGAGCGGCATCCACGAAGACGCGATCACGAATGAGGCGGAGTTTCGGCAATTGTTCAGCGGCAAGGAAAATGCGTTCATTGCTCGCAACAACGGTACTGTCGCGCAGACCGCGCGGGTCATTGTGGAGAGGTCCGCGAAAAAGAACGTCCACGATGTTCTCATGGACACCGCAGGCTGATGAATCGCGCCTGACAACAAAGGGCCGCCGGTACTCATGGCGGCTTTTTTCTTCGTCGTGCGAAGTGTTGACAATCCCACGTAATTACTAGAAAATCGTCAGTTCCCCCACCCTATATGCTTCCTATCGTCCGCTTCCTTAAAAAGGAACTCAAACCCTACGCCGGCGTCATCACGGCCTTCACGGCCTTGTCCGTGGTGACCGCCGGCCTCGATACGATCGCGCCCATCGCCATGGGACGCGGGTTCGACTTGGCCAGGAGCGGCGCGACGTTCATCGCCGCTGCGGGCTTCCTGTTCGCCTGGTTCGCGATGCGTGTGGTTTCGGAGCAGCTGCGAGCCTTCACGTCCGAGCGTGGCCAAAGGGTGTCCTCCAACGCCGCCGAGGGCTTGGTGCGCCGGATGATCGTGACGGTGCTCAACAAACCGCTGGCCTTTCACTATGGCAAGAAGAGCGGCGAAACCACCGACAAGGTGATGCGCTTGCGCTGGGACATCGAGAACGTCATCAGCGGCATCATCTTTGATCTCTGGCCCGCGCTGTTGGCGCTGGTCGGCATCCTCGGGTACATCGCCTACCTTGATTGGCGCATCTCGGTCGCGCTGCTGCTGTCCGTCTCCGCATTCATGGGCTACACCTACGCCGTCTTGCCGAAGGTGCTCGCCACGCGCGACGCTTGGAACAAGGCCGACCGCAAGATGTCTTCCTTCGGTTGGGATTCGGTGCGCAACGCCCTGGTGGTGAAGTCCACTACCAACGAGGAACTGGTGGAGACGACGTTGAAAAAGCACAGCGACGAATTCAGGGCCATCGTCATGAAGGACTTCGCGCTCGATAAGCGCGTGCTCAACGTGCAGAACTTCATCATCGCCGTCGGTTCGTTTGCCGCGCTGCTGGTGGCCGTCGCCGACTTCAAGTCCGGCCGTTTCACCTTCGGCCGCGTCACTACCATCACCGCCTACACTTTCGCCGTCTTCGGCTATGTCCGCTACTGTCAGTGGCAGTTCCGCGCCGTGATGCGCCTGTCACCCGCACTCAAGGACATCGAACAGATCGAGGCGGAGCCTGCCGAGGACTTTGCCAGCGGTGAAGCCGTCGATTTGCACGGCGACGTTGAGTTCAAAAACATCCGCTTCCGCTACCGCGAAGACAAAGCGACTCTCGAAGACGTCTCCTTCGCCATCAAAGCCGGCCAGCGGGTGGCCATCGTCGGCGAGTCCGGCGAGGGCAAGACCACCATGGTCGATCTGCTCGGTCGCTACTACCTGCCGCAGTCAGGCCAGATTTTGGTGGACGGTCGCAATGTCGCCGAAATCAAGCTGGTGTCGCTGCGCCAACAGATGGCCTACGTCCCCCAAGACCTGACCCTCTTCCACGAAACCCTCGGCTTCAACATCCGCTACGGCCGTCCCGACGCCACCGACGAAGAAATCCGCGAAGCCATCCGCCTCGCCAGCCTGGAGGCATTCGTGGCCGCGCTGCCCGACGGATTGGAAACGGTCGTCGGCGAACGCGGCCTGAAGCTCTCCGGCGGCGAACGCCAACGCGTGGCCCTGGCGCGAGCCTTCTTGCGCAAACCCAAGATCATCGTGCTCGACGAGCCCACCGCCCACCTGGACAGCAAGACCGAGGAGTCCGTGCGGCACTCGCTTGATGCGCTGATGAAGGGGCGAACGACGTTCATCATCGCGCATCGTCTGAGGACGGTACAGGACGCGGATGTGATCCTCGTTTTGAAGGACGGGCGGATTGTGGAGTCTGGGCGGCATGAGGAGTTGGCCGCTAAGAATGGGGCTTATGCTGGGTTATTGCGGGCGCAGGGTGGGTTTATTGCGGTGGATGAAAAGCATGTTGGAGAAGAAACAGCAGAGTAATCTGTTCTCGGATGTTTAAGAACCTGTCGGAAAAAATCCGCTTTTACGTGTGCGCAATTATCATCGCGGCTGATGGGCTCATTTTAATATTGCTGCTATCCACGATTTTTCTTGGGCGTCTTGTGGCGCACCCTTTGTCGTGGACCGAAATAGCCATCCTTGTCGGTTTCCTGTCCATCCTCCATCTCGGATTATTGGCTGTTACGCTTTTTCGGATTGCCATCCTGCGAGAGGAGTGGGCCCTAACGTTATTCGGCTCATTTGGTGCCGCATACATTTTCTGGGACGAAATTAAGTTGCTGAAATATCTGCAGAAAAAGAAATATAAGCAAAACATTCCAAGTGAGACATCCGTAATCGTTGCTTTCCCTGATTACTCATTTCTTGAGGGCTGGATTCGTGCGCATTGGTCTTATGAAGAAATGGTCGCACTATGTGAACTAATTGACCTCAAGGAAAATGACGTATCATTTTACCTCAGAGCCAGCATCGATGATGTGCGAGGCTTGATGGTAAATACGTCGGTAAAGCGGATGTACTTTGTGGGGCATGGTTCACGGAACTCTTTCGGTCTAAGTAATGGTTTGGTCATTCTCTACGATGAATTTGCCGGGGACCAATTCGTAAAAGAATATGTGCACCAAGTACACTGCGGTCATGGCGAAGGCGAGTCTCTGGTCGATAGGGTCGTGCCGCCAGAAAATAGGAATGGATGCTTTTTCTTTCCGGAGATGATCAGCAACAAGAAGATCATTTCTGAACTTAAAAAAATGTCGAGGTCTCAAATCGATGCAAAGAAGAAAGCCGCCCACTAGCACGGTGGGCGGCTTTCTTTCTGCGTCAAGATTTCTTTTCCTGAATTTTTCTCACCATGTGTTCGAACAATCGATCGTTCAACCATTTCTTCAGTTCAGGATTGCTGCTTACTTTTTGGTAAAAGGCAAAGTGGTCGGTGTACATTTTTACGAGCAGATCCCCAAACGACTCGTCGAACACGATTTTGGCGGCATCAGGCGCGTTTTCGCGGACTGCGCCAACGAGATCCTCGTCAGCCAAGAGACGGGGCTCCAGACTGTCCCGGATGATCGTTGCACCCTCTGGTCCTAGGTCTCCGCCAAAACGGTCGTTCATCTCTTTGATGATTTTTGACAACGCCTCCATCTCGTCAGTCGGTTTGCCTCCCGTTTCACCTGCTGTCATCGGCTCTAACAATCCTGACTTTTTCTCAAGCTCGATGCGATCCTCGCTATTCAGGCGCAGCCCGTATGTGCTCATATCCACGGCCTCCAGCACTTCCGTCGGCATCTCGATTTTTGCTGTGGGCAACTTACGCATGAGCATGCGCAGGAAGACGTATAGTTTCTCTAGCTTCGGGTCTTCGAACGGAACCACTTGCGACACGAACGCATAACGTCTCACGTAATCGCGGCACTTGGTCCTAAAATCCATCTGTTCCTCCTCGAGCAGTCCGTTGAACCTCCCGACGTATTCTTCCAGGGCGGCGTTTACCTGCGCCGGCGTCATCGGTGGAAAATGTGCGTACCCCGCAATGAACCTGTCGATTTCAATCCTGTTGAATAACCGGAATCCCAAGACGTCTCTCTCAAGGTCGTGCAGAATATTCGGGTCGGTTGCTTCAGAAAGAATCGTCGTTTCGTAATAGGGCTGAAAAGACTCCTTGATATCCTCGGTCTCGTTTACGAAATCAAGAATAAAGACCTCCTCCTTTTTTGGGGCGGTTCGGTTCAGGCGGCTCAACGTTTGGACGGCGTTAACCCCCGACAATTTTTTGTCCACGTACATGACGGCCAAAAGCGGTTGGTCAAAACCCGTTTGAAATTTTTCCGCGACTATCAGGAATCGACATTCGACTTTCTTGAACTCCTCCGCCGTTGCGCTTTCCGAAACGCCATTCATGCCCGGTTCGGAATACTCGGCGCTGCCATCCGACACCCTGCCGGTGAACGCAACCAAGGCACGAAACGGACAGCCTCGCTCTTTTAGATACTTATCAAACGCAAGTTTAAAGCGCACCGCGTGAAGACGTGAACGCGTGACGACCATTGCCTTGGCCTCACCGTCGATCATTTCGGCGCCCTTTGCCAGGAAATGCTCGACGATGACTTGGGTCTTTTTTTCTATGGCCTGCTCATGTCGTTCCACATAGCCGATGAGCAGGCGTTCGGCCTTGGATTTTTCGACCTCCGGATCGTTCTGAATCTTTTTGAGCAGGGAGAAATAGGATCGGTACGTCGTATAGTTGCGCAGCACGTCTATGATAAATCGCTCTTCGACGGCTTGGCGCATGGTATACATGCTGAACGGATAGAAGCGTCCGTCCGCGGGATTCAGGGTGCCGAAGAGCTCCAGGGTTTTTTGTTTCGGCGTCGCGGTAAAAGCGAAGTAGCTCAAATTCGACATGTGTACCTTCCGTGCGCGCAGCTCCTTGTTGATGTAGTCCTCGTCCGTACTGACCTCTTCCGCCTCTTCGGCCTCGGCGGAATCCAAATCCTTGGCGGTCAGCACCTGGCGAAGTTTGGACGCGGCCTCGCCCGTTTGGGATGAGTGCGCTTCGTCGACAATCACTGCAAACCGCTTGCCAGGCAGGGTTCCCGCGGCATCCAGGATAAACGGGAATTTATGTAGGGTGGTGACGATGATCTTCTCCCCCGCCTCAAGTGCGGCCTTGAGTTCCGCCGCACTTTCGGTGATCGCCTTGACGACGCCCGCCACCTGTTCAAACTGCGCCAGGGTATCGCGAAGCATGCGGTCGATGACCCGACGATCAGTGACGACCAGAATCGTGTCAAAAATCTTTTTGTCCTGCGCATCGTGGAGGGCCGCGAGGCGGTGTGCCGTCCAAGCGATCGTATTGCTCTTGCCGCTTCCCGCGCTGTGTTGAATGAGATAATTCTGACCCGCACCATGTTCGCGTGCGTGCGCCACGATGCGACGAACGGCCTCGCGTTGGTGCCAGCGGGGAAAGATGAGGGCCTCTCCACGGGTTACGCGTCCATGTCGGTCGGTTTTCTCCGTGCGCTGCACTTGCACGAAGCGCCCGACTATTTCCATGAGACCATCGCGCGTCCAGACGTCTTCCCACAGATACGCCGTGCGGTATCCCTCGGGATTTGCCGGATTGCCGGCACCCCCGTTATTGCCCCGATTAAAAGGCATGAAGCGCGTGTGCGAATTCTCGAGGCGCGTCGTAAAGTAGGCCAATTCGGCATCAACGGCAAAATGCGCCAAGCAACGCTTAAAGGCAAAGAGCGGTTCCTTAACGCTGCGGTCGCGCTTATACTGCAGCATCGCGTCGCGAACGGACTGCCCGGTGAGCTGATTCTTCAGCTCGACGGTGAAAAGTGGCAGTCCGTTCAGGAACAGCACCATGTCGATCGACTTCTCGTCTTTTTGGCTGAACTTAACTTGGCGAGTAACCGAAAGGATATTTGCGGCGTATTCCGCAGACGTCTCCGTATTCATCGCGGTTTCAGGACGGAAGAACGCCATGCGAAACCGCGCGCCACGGTCGGCAATTTCGCCACGCAAGACATCGAGGACTCCGCGGCTGGCAACTTCTTTAGACAGCCTATCCAAAAACCGCTCGGCCGCGTCGGCGCCGTATCCTTCGACAAGCTTTTGCCATTCAGATAGTTGGGTCTGCTGGATGAACTCCAAGACCATTTGTCCGTCGAGACATTTGGCTCTGTCATAATCACCCGACTCTCGTTTTCGATAGCCGTTCTGGTTCAACAAGTAGTGCTCGATAAATTCTTCAAAGCCGATTTCCTTAATATTGGTGGTCATAGGAAAATTTCTTTTTAAACCGCGACCTTTCCCGTTACGATATTCGTGATAAGTGACGATTTATACTCGGCCAGCAACTCGATAGATCGGTTGATTTTTTGGACCGCCTGATCGATGATGGCCGTTTTCTCATCTAAATACATTGTGATGTTTTGTTGCTCTGCCTTTGGCGGCAGGGGGTAACGAAGGCCGCGTACTTGGCCCATGTTTACGGATGGCACAGACGATATGTTTTGGAAGTCCTTAAGATCGATGTTTTTCCAAAGCCAATACAGGTAGTCGCCAGTTACTAATTTGTTATTACCGCTCACTGCCATGGTGTTATTATCAATATAAGAGGTGGTTGTTGTCACTTTGCGGTGATTCTTGGCAAGCGCTGCGCCAATTTTTGCCATCATGATTGATCCGGACGGAATCGGATGCCACCTCATTTTCAAGGCATCAAGTTTCGAAACAAAATTTGACGGCTCTTCCGCCCACTTCCCTTCCCCGTTAATGTCACTGACCTTAAAGAACGGTAGGTCGCCACGTTTTTCGCCCTGCATTTCTTCAGGAAAGCCGTCGCCGGATTGGAAGTCACAAAAGAATTTCAAACGGTAAATACGCCATCCTTTTGGAATCTGCTCTGGCCAGGGAATTTCTGAGTCAACCTGTTCGATTTTCGAATCCAAACCGACGGTGACGGCTCGGTTGATCATTGCCGCGCATTTTTCCTTGAGTAGCTCTACCTGCCGCCGCTTCTTTTCAATCGCCTCGTCAATCGTCGCGGTTTTCTCATCTAGATATGCGGCGATTTTTTTTTGAGTGACCAGTGGCGGCAGAATAATATCTAGACAGCCAAGTTGCGAAGGATTTATGGCTGGATAACTGACGCCTGATGAGTTCGCCACGACGTCTTGAATCAGAATTTCCGCAGTAATCTGATGGTAGAGATATTTGGGATCAATCTTTTCCTTAATGGGTGACAGAACCGCAAAGCCGGTTGAGACAACGGTGTTAGGGTCCGGATTTTCAAAATAAGAAACCGCCTTCAGATATGTACGAACCGTCGCGAGGATCGTATCTTGCGCATGGACAATTCGGCGGGCTCGCGAAGGCGCATTTTCAAACGTATACTCCGATGGCGCGCTTTTCCGTCCGCCCGATTCAATGCTGCCAATATCAAAGTACTTAAAAGAATAATCGCGCGGAGTATTTTCGGGCAATTCCTGCCGATTCATCATCGCAACATACTTTAGCCGTTGCAGTTTCCAACCTCTGGGAACTTTGCCAACCCACTCTGATCCAGAGTCTTCGTAATTAGGGTATTTTCTGAGTTCGTGACCCCCTGAAGCGGTTTGTTTTATAGAATCCATATCAAATCTGCTTCAGAAGTTTCAGAAGCTCGTCCTCAACCTTCACAATGTCGGCATCAATTGCCGTGAGATCGCGCGGTGCTTGGTACCGGTAAAAATAGCGAGTAAACGGAATTTCATAACCGACCTTTCCTGTTTTCTTGTCCTTGTGATCCCTAATTTCAGCATTAATCCAAGCATCGGGCACGTAAGGCCGGACTTCGTTCTCGAAGTACTCATTGACATCGCGGCCCCACGGCACGTTCTCAGTGTCGCGCAGCTCGCTGTCGGATTCCGGATTTCCGTTGGCATCGAGACAGATATCGGCGGTCTCATCGCGCTCGGACAGCTCTGAAAGGACGGCTTTCATCGCCGGAGTCGTGACTTTGAGCCCTGCCTTTTCGAACATCTTCTCAAGGTTGGTGACGAACGTCTCACGATTTCGGTACAACTTGTCACCAAATTTTTCGAGCGCAGCTAAAATGGCCTCCTTATCGAGATCTTTAGCTTTCTTTTTCGTCGACTCTACATCCTCTGCAAATAATTTATGCGTCCTGAGCCGCGTCAGCCGGTCGGCGCTTGCCTGAAAATTCAACCGCAAAGGGCGCTCGATGATAATCTGGCGGTATGCGAAGTCGGTCGTCCTGAAAATTTTGGAGTACTCGCTCTCCTCGAATGCGTCATAGAGCTCACGGATGCGTTCGCGGTTTGCGTCCGATATCTTATGTCGCTTGTTGCCGAGGCTCTTCCGTTCTTTCTCGAAAAAGGTACGCGCGTCGACCAGCTGCACCAGTCCCTTACGCTCCTTTTGTTTGCGGTTTGAGAGCACCCAGACGTAGGTATTAATGCCAGTGTTGAAGAACAGTTGGTCAGGCAGGGCGATGATGGCGTCGAGCCAGTCCTTTTCCAGGATCCACCGTCGAATCTCGCTCTCGCCAGAGCCGGCATCGCCCGTGAACAAAGGAGAGCCGTTAAATACGATGGCCAGGCGTGCACCGCCGTCGGACACGGGACGCATCTTGGAGACCATGTGCTGTAGGAAAAGCAGTTGGCCGTCCGAAATGCGTGGCAGGCCGGCGCCGAAACGTCCGCTATACGCCCGCATTTCGTGTTCGCGCTCAACTGCTTCCTTGTCCTTCTTCCAATCCACGCCGAATGGCGGGTTGGTCAGGAGGTAATCAAACTGCAGGTCCGCAAATTGATCATTTGAAAGGGTGCTCGCCTTGGCGTGATCTTTGTCGCCGCCCTTGATGCGCTCGGGGTTGTCGCCCTTGATGAGCATGTCCGATTTGCAGACGGCGTAAGTTACCGCATTCAACTCCTGCCCGAATAGGTAAATCTTGGCTTTCGGATTTATCGCCTCGAGAATATGTTCCTTGGCAGTCGACAACATGCCTCCGGTTCCGCAGGCACAGTCATACACGGTCTTCACTTTGTTCTCACGCTTTAAATCCTCGCTGTCAGGCGACAAAAGAACTTCGACCATCATTTTGATGACCTCGCGTGGCGTATAATGCTCACCGGCAGTCTCGTTGGATTGCTCGTTGAATCGCCGAATGAGATTCTCGAAAATCGCACCCATGTCGTGGTTGCTGACCCGTTCGGGATGAAGGTCCACGCGGTTCAGAGCCTTCACGACCATATAGAGCATGTTGCCGCCAGAAAGTCGTTCGAGCTGTCGGTCAAAATCGAACTTCGAAAAGATGTCCTGCACGTTGGGGCTGAAGCCTTGCAGGTATTTGCGGAAGTTTTTGGCGATTTGCGCGGGATCGTCCAAGAGTTTGTCGAAGTCAAACTTTGAGCAGTTGTAAAAATCCGCTCCGGCAGCCTTTTTGAGGATCGGATCGCGGTCGACGTTCTCCTTTTCCAGCCGTTCACACATTTCGAGTAGCGCCGGCTTCGTCCCGGCAAGCATGGCGTCGAGCCGTTTGAGGACCACAAGAGGCAGGATGACATCCTGATATTCATACTGCTTCCAGCCGCCTCTGAGCAGCTCCGCGATCTCCCAAATGAGTTGATCTTGTCCTGTTGTATTTCCTGATGACATAGGGTGAGGTGTTTCGTTAACCGCGGAAGAGATTCAAATACTCATCCAAGACGAACAGTCGATTCTTTTTGCGGCCGGTGATTTCGACAAGGATGCCGCTGTCCGTGAGTTCCTTTGCGATGGTGCTTGCTGTCTGAAAGGAAATGACTTCGTCACCGATTTTTGACAGGTCGTTTATCGAGACGATCGGTTGAGAGAACATCTTAAGGAGTAAGGCCTTTGTGGTTTTTTGCCGACGGCTCGGCATCCTTTTCTCGATCGTATCTTCGTATTTCTCTCGCAAGTCGATGATTTTCTGGAAAGTATCCCTTCCCTTTTTAGCGGTCTCAGCAACACCTACAAGAAAAAAACGCAGCCAGCCTTCCATGTCATTGGTGGCGCGGACACGGCTCAGCGCATCGTAATATTGATCACGATGTTTTTCGAAAAAATCTGAAAGATAGAGCGTCGGCTTCGTCAGTATTCCCAAACTTACCAAATGGAGCGTAATAAGCAGTCGACCCACTCGTCCGTTTCCATCGAGAAACGGATGGATCGTTTCGAATTGGTAGTGGCTCATTGCGACTTTTATAAGATCGGGCAAGGTCAACGTTTTGTTGTACCAGAACTTTTCCAGGTCACCGAGCAAGGCGGGCACTTCGTGCGCAGGTGGCGGAATGAAACTCGCATCATTTAGCGTCGCGCCGCCGATCCAATTCTGGCTGCTGCGGATTTCGCCCGGCTGTTTGCCGTAACCTCGAACGCCATCAAGGAGGTATTTGTGGGTGCTCTTTATGAGGCGTGTCGACAGGGACAGGTGCTCCAATTCGGCGATGGCGTAATTCATCGCTTTTATGTAGTTCTGGACTTCGTCCCAGTCGTCGCGCTGTTCAGGGGAAACTTCCTCGACGGTCTTCACGGCATCGTCGATATTCGTTCGCGTGCCTTCAATGCGGCTCGAAACCGTTGCTTCCTTCGTGACGTGCATTTTTATGAAAAAATCTACATCCGGGACCAAGGTGGAATATGCGTTAAGCTCGCCCAAATATCGCATGGCATCGGCAAGAATAACGTCAATTCGGCGGTCATCCCAAGTATAGGGCTGATCGATGAAATTGGGCACAAATGCCTTGTATCCGGTTTGCTGCTGTGTATAGGCTCCAGCCTTAAATTTGGGCATAATTTGGAATATAGCCTGTGGATATTCCAAATATAGACCATTTCTTGGAACTTGAAAAGAGGAGAAGTCGTTGCTAGCCTTGCTACAGCGAAACCGCCCACTGTGGACGGTTTCGCGAAGCAATCTAATCTAGCCCTTCTCTGCCCTGACCGTTAGCGCGGTCAGGAAGGACCGCTTCTTTGTATACCAAAAAAAGGTTCTTGGGAAGGACGCTGTGGGGACAGAAAAGTCGGCTAAAACACACCGTTGGTCACTCCCCCGGCCAACTTTACAGATATGGCGATCAAAATCGTCTGTATCAACAAGGAAAACGGCAGGCATGACGATCCGTACGAGGCGATCTCGTTCCTTGGCTGGGTTGAGGATGGCACCGGCTCTAAGGGTAAGTTGAGCCGTTTGCAGCTCGTCGATTGGATCGAGCGGGGTGGCGAAGCCTACGTCCTCGGCGGTCTTAGTCAGAGGGTCAAGGTTGTTGTAAGGGTTTCGCGACACGGCAACAAGTACGTGAAGACGGTCGCAAACGGAGTTGAGACCGACAACCTTCTCAGCCTGTCAGAGTGCCCACTTTAGGCAGGAAAAATACGCCCTGACAAGGCGTATTTTTTGTCCCTAAACGATTGATTGTTTGCGACGGTGGGACCTATGAATCTCCAGTTTCACTTTTGATGTCGAGTATCTCGACGATTTAAACGATGATAGCCTGACGATCTTCGGCCGTTTCTTCAGTGTAGCCAATTGCGCCAAGAAGGCTGGATGTTTTGCGTGCTGATCGTGCCCGACGCATATGACATCTGGCGCAAGGCGCCGTACCACGGACCACTTTTTTCCTTTGTCCCCAATAACGACACGGGAAACATTTTTCAGCGCCGCAACCATTTGCATTCGTTCGCGTTCGGAAAAGTGAGGGGCTCTCCCCTTCTCCTTTTTCGCTTTGAAATTGGGCGTAATCACAACTGTTACGGCACCGTACTTCACCGCAGCATCGAGAAACGCAAGATGCCCTGGGTGGAGCAGGTCAAAAGTGCCAAAGACTAGGACTTTTTGCATACGTTTCATTTCTTCGCAAATTCTGACTTAGGTCGCCTTTTCTATTCGCTCATTTTTAGCGTTTGAAATTCAACGGGCGTGTATCCAATAGATGCACATACTTTAGCATAAAAAAGCAACCTTCTCCAAAAGAAAGCTGCTTATCTCGGCCTTATATTTTCGACGGATAGATAAATGGGTGCCCCTACTTAACCATCAACGTTTAATGTGGCACGTGTGGTCGTTGTTCAAAGAACGATGATCCTGATGCGAGCGTACTTCGCGCACGGTTTCTCGTACAAAACGACGCGAGGATGAGATTTCCTGTTTGTACAGGTCTGAGGATGTTCCTTGCGTCTGGAGCTTCGTTTGCGAGGCTTCGGGCTCCGTGTTGTTCATAGCAAGGATGTCATTTAAGCATGAGCAGCTTGTTTCTTTTTTGCTTCGACCAGTTGCTGGGCGGGCTCCGGCGCGGTTTTCACGTCATTTTTAACGAAACAAATTTGAGGTGTCTGCTCGGACGCTATCATTTTACCAATCTCTTCGACCAGGGGCAACTCGTCCGCCGAAATCTCGTGTACAGGCAGGCCGAGGCGGGTGAGCTCATCGAGGTCAATCACAAACTCATGAGATGGGTAGTCGCGAACAAGCGACTTCACAACTTGACTCGCCTTTTGGTTGTTCCATTTCATATAATGGGTCAACACCCGAACGCCATAGTTCTCACCGACCTCGAGTGCGCGAGTATACGCACCGATTACCATCGGATCAAGCTTGGCATAAAGATTGCCTGCCGTCTTCGCGACAAATTCAATCGCCAAACCGATAGCTTCGGACATTTTAAGGTCGCTGCGGCTGGCGATGATTTTAGTGGCGGCGTCAAGAACTTCAAACGCATGGTTTTGAATCTGGTCCAGCGCTTTAAATCCGTTCAGTGCGGATTTATAGGTGCCGCTGTCGCCGTCCTGACGTTCGTGGATTTGCGAATCAAGAGGGCCGAGCTCGGATAGCTCCGAGAGGCAAATCCTATCAGCACCCAAACAGATAAGAGTACCTGCGCTTTTTGCGTACCAGGGGACAAAGATATTGATTTTGGCTGCATGGTTACGGAGCAGCTTGATGATGCAAAAAGCGGCGTCGATATCACCGCCCGGCGTCTGCAAAATGACGTCCAGTTCATTCTCCTTCTTGCCGCTCAGTGCGTCTTTTACCGTCAGAGAGGCCACTCGGTTTACTTCTGGCAGAGAGAGGAGCAGAAGCGGTTTTTCACGAAGATTAGCGAATTTCTTGAGAGGGTCCATGAGTGAAGCATTTTATGTACGTTCATCTGGACGGAGTGTAGGGAAAAGAATAACTTCTTTCAAGCTATGCGATCCCGTCAGTAAAGCCGCCAACCGATCAATCCCCATCCCAAACCCCGCAGTCGGCGGCATACCCGCCTCCAGCGCAGCAATAAACTCCTCATCCATCGGCTGAGCCTCATCATCTCCCCCGGCCCGCAGCTTCTCCTGCTCCTCAAAGCGTGCGCGCTGGTCGATCGGGTCGTTCAGTTCCGAGAACGCCTTGATCAGTTCGACGCCGCGTCCCAGCACAAGCTGGAAGCTCTCCACGTAGTTCGGATTGTCCGCGCGGCGCTTGGCCAGCGGCAGGATCTCGGTGGGGTGGTCGATGATGAAGGTCGGATCAACGATGCTCCCGCGGACGGTCTTCTTGTAGAGGTTGTCCAAGATGGCGCCGCGGTCGTCCTTGGGTTCGACCTTCACGCCCTTTGCCTCGGCGGCGGCGGCAAGTTCGTGGCGGGTGGCGTAGTTTTCGATGTCGACGTCCGCGAACTGCTTGATGGCGTCGCGGAAGGTCAGGCGCGGGTAGGGGCCGGCGAAGTCTATCTTCATGCCGTCGTATTCCAGGAACGTCGAACCGTTCACCTTCTCGGTGACGCGGGCCAGCATCCTCTCCGTCATGGACATCAGGTCGCGATAGTCGGCGTAGGCCTGGTAGAATTCGATGGAGGTGAACTCGGGGTTGTGGAGATGGTCGATGCCTTCGTTGCGGAAGATACGGCCGATTTCGTAGACGCGCTCAAAGCCGCCGACGATCAGGCGCTTGAGGTGCAGCTCGGTGGCGATGCGCAGGTACATGTCCACGCCCAGCGCGTTGTGATGCGTCACGAACGGGCGCGCGGTAGCTCCGCCGGCGATGCTCTGCAGCACGGGGGTCTCCACTTCCATGAAGCCTTCTTCTTCCATGAAGTGGCGCAGTTCGCTGACTAAGAGCGAACGCTTCCTGAAGAGCAGGCGCACTTCGGGGTTGGAAATCAAATCGAGCTCGCGCCGGCGGTAGCGGGCTTCGGTGTCGGTCAGGCCGCTCCATTTGTCGGGCAGCGGAGCCAACGACTTGGTCAGTAGCGTCCAGCGCTTGGCCTCGATGCTGCGCTCGCCGCGTTTGGTGACGAAGCAGATGCCGGAGACCTGCACGAAGTCGCCGCGGTCGATGATTTTCTCGAAAGTCTCAAAGGAGGTCGCGCCGAGCACGTCGGACTTGAGGTGCAGCTGGATTTTCTGTGTGCCGTCCTCGATGTCGACAAAACAGGCGCCCCCATGGCCGCGCACGGCCTTGACGCGGCCGGTGACGGTGACTTCGGTGGCCTTCTCGACCAGCGTATCAAAATGCGACTGCACTTCGGCAATCGTGTGGCTGCGCTCGCAGCGCGCGGGATACGGTTCTAGGCCCATGGCCACGGCGGTCTGCAGTTTTTCCAGACGCACGGCGCGTTCCTCGATGGGGTTGGCTACTTTTTCTTCCATAGCGATCGGGATCAGCAGCTGATTTCTTTAATCACGTAGGTGACGGTGCCGGCAGGAGTCTTTACTTCGGCGGTCTCCCCTACGCGCTTGCCCAGAAATGCCTGGCCGAGCGGCGAGTCGTTGGAGATGAGCCCCTTGAGCGGGTCGGCCTCGTGCGAACCGACGATGGTGTAGAGCTTCTCCTTGCCGTTGCCTTCCACCTTCACCTTGCAGCCGATGCCGACGTTGTCGGAGCCTCGCGTCTCGATGACCGTGGCGCGATTGGTGGCGTCCTCGAGTTCGCGGATGCGGCCCTCGGTCCAGCCGGACTCGTCCTTGGCATCGTGATAGTCGGCGTTCTCCTTGAGGTCGCCAAGATCCTTGGCCTTCTCGATGCGCGCAGCACACTCACGACGTTTGACCGTCTTGAGGTAATGCAGCTCTTCTTTCATTTTTTCGAGCCCCTCCTTGGAGACGTAGACAGGTGCGAGGTCCATAGAAATGCGGTAACAGTGCGATTTTCAGGATATCAGCGGCTGGGCGTTGGGGCAAGCGGCGCAGATGGCGCCGGCGGTTTGGGAGACGTCGCGCTCCGTCCCCCGAAGTACCACTGGTAGATCTGTTTGGCCACCGGTGATGCGGTGACCGATCCTTCCACGCCTTCCTCGATCAGCACCGTCACCACGATTTGCGGCTTGTCGTAGGGCGCGAACGAAGTGAACCAGGCGTGGTTGTCCTTGGCGGAGTTCCACTGCGCGGTGCCGGTCTTGCCGGCGACGGCCACCGGAAGCGCGTCCAGGGAATGCGCGCTGCCGGAAGTGACGGTCTGCCGCATGCCTTTGCGCACGGCGTCGACGGCGAAGCGGTCGGTGACTTGCGGATTGACGACTTCCGGCGTCTTCTCGATGCGCGTGCCGTCACTGGCGGTCACGGCCTGGACCAGACGCGGACGCATCATCTTTCCGTGGTTGGCGATGACGGCGGTCATATTGGCCACCTGCAGCGGCGTCACGATGACGTCGCCTTGGCCGATGGCCACGTGGTAGGTGTCGCCCAAGTACCAGCGTTCGCCCTTCGTTTTCAGCTTCCATTCCTTGGTGGGCAGGAAGCCCGCGGCCTCGTTGGGCAAATCGATGCCGAGCGGTGAGCCGTAGCCGAACTTTTTTGCGTAGCTGACGATGCGCTCCAGGCCGAGTCCGGGGATGGTGTCGGTACCGCCGCCGATCGAATAGAAAAACGTGTTGACTGAGTCGGCAATGCCCTTGGCCAGGTTGGTGACGCCATGGCCGCCGGCCTTCCAGTCCGGGAAGAATGCCTGGCCCAGATGGATGCCGCCGGTGGACAGCACCGTGGTGTTCTCGGTGATGGTGTGCTCGGCCATGGCCGCGGTGCCGACCACCGGCTTGAAGACGGAGCCGGAAGCGAGGGCGCCGGAGATCGCCCGTGAGAACAGCGGACGGTCAGGGTCGTTGATCAGCTTGGCGTAGTCGTCTTTTGAGATGCCTTTCGCGAACAGGTTGGCGTCGAACGACGGCTCGCTGACCATCGCCAGCACGTCGCCGTTGTTGGGGTCCATGACGATGACCGTGCCGCGTTTTTTACCGGCAGCCTTGAGTTCCGCGCGCAGGTCCTTCTCGGCTTCCTTTTGGAGGTCGGCATCGATGGTCAGCACGAGGTCCTTGCCCGGCTGCCCCGGATCTTCGGAGATGACCGATTTTTGGCGGCCGGTGGCATCGACTTCTATGCGTCGCTCGCCGTTCGTGCCGCGCAGCACCGTCTCGTAGGATTTCTCCAGGCCGGTCTTGCCGATGAAGTCCGACGGCTCATAGGAAGCGCCGCGGTCGGATTGCATCTCCTGCTGCGTGAGTCGGCCCTCGTAGCCGAGGATTTGCGAGAGCGCAGGGACGGTGTCGGTCTTCAGGTATTCGCGGCGCGTGCCGGTAGCCAGCGTCACGCCGGAGGTGCGCATTTCCTCGATGGACACCTTCACCGCCTGGTCGTGGGTGAGGTTGTCGGCGACGATGACGTTCAGTCCGGGATAGTCGCGGAATTCGTTGAGCTTGTCCTCGATGTCGGTAGGCATCAAGTCGAGCAGCATGGCCAGCCTTCCGATGGATTCGCGGCGGGCTACGGGGTCTTTCGGAAGATCCGAAGGAGTGATGGTCACGGAGAAGTCCGGCACGTTGCGGACCAGCGGCGTGCCGGTGCGGTCATACATCACGCCGCGTTCCACCGGCATCGCGATGACGCGGCTGCGGTTGCCTTCGGCCTGTCGCTGATAGTCCGCACCGCGCACCACCTGCACGTAAGCCGCGCGGGCGGCCACCAGACCCAGCATCAGCATGAGCGTGCCAAAAGCCATGCGCAGTTTCTTTTCGCTCAGGGCCAAGCCGACGTACGCCGGCTGGCTGGCAGAGTCCGTCGCCATGCTTTCGCTGCCCAAAATGGCGTCGTCGACCATCAGCTTGGCGCCGGTCGAACGGAGTACGTCAAAACCGTTCTCGCCGTCGAGAATCGGAAACGGGTTGGAGTCGTCGAAGAGATCCTTTGCCATGGATGCGTGTCAGCGAAGAAGGAAAAAGCGCTTTGAAACGGACTTGCGGATACCGTCATTGACCGCCAGCAGGAAGATGACCGTCGCTATCTGCGCACCGAGCGCGTAAAGAAATGCCCGTGACGAGTCGGCGTTCGGCAGCGGCGAATACGGGATGCCGGTAAAGACCGAACGCGTCAGGTCGACGACGACGAAGGCGAAGTGCCCGAGCGCGAAGACGACGGCGTTGAGGCTGGCAGTGCCCAGCAGCGAGTGGTTCGTGAAGATTCGGCCGAACAGCATCACGGTGCAGACGGTCAGCGCCAGCAGCACGGCCGTTTCCGTTCCCGTCGGCAACGACGAGAGCGAGTCGAGCGTCAGTCCGCAAATGAAGGCGGCCACGAACGCCTCGCGCGTGCGGAAGACGGTCACGAGGCCGACGATCATGATGAGCGGCAGCTGCAATCCCGAAAACGGCAGCGGCAACGCCCGTACGAAGGCAGCCTGCAGGATGCCGACCGCCATTGCGGCGATGAAAAGGAGAAAAGCTCGCGCCATAGGCTTAGGGGGTCGTCACGTCATTGGTGAGCACTTGCGCGAACAGCGGATGCGAGGCGCTGTCGAACGGCAGCACCGTCGCCGACTGGAACGGATCCTGCGTATGCTGCACGACCTTGTCGATGATGCCGACCGCCAGGCCGCGGCGGATACCGGGCTCGATGCCGGAAGTGACCACCGTATCTCCCGGCGTCAGCGTCACCGTCTGCGGAATCAGGTTGATGGACATGCTCAGGCCGCGGTCGCCTTCGAGCACGCCGGCAGTGCCGTCGGCGCTCTGCACCGTCACGGCCAGCCTGCTGCGTGAGTCCGAAAGCAGCAGTACCGACGAGGTGCCGGCCTTGGCCTCGAAGATCTTGCCGATGACGATGCCGTCGCCCACGATGACCGGCTGGTCCGCTTTCACGCCGTCGTCGGTGCCGCGGTCTATCACCAGTCCGTGGAAGACGTCCTGGTTCGTTTCTGAGACCACGCGAGCCGTCAGCGGCTTGATGCCGGACTTGTCACGGTAGCCGATTGCGGTCTTGAGCGCGCCATTTTCCACGGCCAGCTCGCGCAGCTTGGCATTTTCCATCCGGAGCGCGTCAATCTCTTGGGTCAGCGCGGTCTTGTCCTTCTCGGAGTTGTCGAACAGGCGCTTGACTGCACGGCTGAGGTTGGCGCCCGTGGCGTAGACCGGCGCGGCGACGGTCGTTGCGAGGTGCTTGAGCGGCGCAGACAGCGGCTTGAGCGCACCCATGGCCAAAAGCAGCACCGCCACGAGGGCGATGACGGCGTTGCGCGGTCGGTTGGAGTTGCGGGTCGACATGACGTTTGCGTCAGTGCAAATGTTTCCAAAAAGCGAAAAGCGACAGACGGTCAGCGAGAGCGTTCGGACGCCAATCGCTTCCCGCCCGTCGCTTCTCGAGGCTGGTGTGATTTTTAGGCAAAAATCGATCGGCGATTCACGGTCGTTTCCTGCGAGGATGGCAGCGCGATGGTCCTGAGCAGGTCCATGTTGTCGATCAGGATGCCGGTGCCGCGAACCACGCAGGTCAGCGGATCGTCTGCCACGCGTACCGGAATCTCCGCGGCACGGGCGATGACGCGGTCGAGACCCTTGAGCAGGGCTCCCCCGCCGGTGAGGACGATGCCGCGCTCGTAGATGTCGGCGACCAGTTCGGGCGGCGTGATTTCCAATGCGGATTTGATGTTCTCCACGATGGTGCGGACCGAACGTGCCAGGGCCTCGCGGACCTGCGCGTCGGTGATGATGATTTCCTTGGGAAGTCCGGTGACCATGTCGCGGCCGCGCATTTCCATGGTCAGAGGCTCGTCGAGCTGCATGGCGGAGCCGATGCGCATCTTGATGTTCTCGGCCACGCGTTCTCCCAGGAACAAGTTGAAGTGTTCGCGCGCGAACACCACGATGTTCTTGT
This sequence comes from bacterium, assembly GCA_023246195.1. Taxonomy (GTDB): domain Bacteria; phylum Patescibacteriota; class Patescibacteriia; order SG8-24; family SG8-24; genus JAHFIW01. The sequence continues at coordinate 3,910 of JAHFIW010000008.1, read as the reverse complement.
TGAATTCGTCGCCGGCGATCGGCAGCGACTTCCAGGTGACTACTCCCGAGAGCGAGATGACCGCGATTTCGGTAGTGCCTCCGCCGATGTCCACCACCATGTTGCCGACCGGTTCGGTAATCGGCAGGCGCGCGCCGATAGCCGCAGCCATCGGTTCTTCCACCAGGTAGACTTCGCGGGCTCCGGCGTTAAGCGCGGCGTCTTCCACGGCCTTGCGCTCCACCTCGGTGAGGTCCAACGGCACGCCGATGACCACGCGCGGGCGCGGCATGAACGAGAAGTTGTCCTTATGCGCCTTCTCGATGAAGTGCTTGAGCATCTTCTCCGTAACTTCGAAATCAGAAATGATGCCGCTCACCAACGGCTTGATTGTGGAGATGTGCGCGGGCGTTTTTCCGATCATCTCCTTTGCCGAGTTGCCGACGGCGACAATCTGCCCCGAGCGCGTGTTGATGGCCACCACGGAAGGCTCGTTGATGATGATACCCTTGTCTTTGCAGTACACGAGGGTGTTGGCCGCGCCCAGGTCGATGCCCAGATCACGAGAGAATTTTCCCATCATTCCGTTGAACATCTTTTTTGTTCATTAAGCCAACATGCGGCTGGTTTCGACGGTGGAAGCTTAGCCCTAATCCCGGCAAGAGGCAAGACTCAGCCTCATCCTCTTCGATTGTCGGTATTTTTCGCTGAAATGAAGAAGAATTCGAATATCGTCAGCCCTGCCACGACGGTCAGGGCGTTCCACCAATTGAGCAACGACCTGCTGGCCAAGTACATGACGATGATCAAAAGTACCGCCAAAAGCAGCGACTGACGGAAGGAAACGGCGACATGGCGTGAGATCACCAGCTGCTGACGAAGCAAGACGATGCGAAGAAGGAATCCGACGACCGAAAAAGTGCCGGTCAGCGCAAGGAACATGCTGGCATAGAAAACGGCAAAGACCACGAACGGCGCTTTGTCGGGATCGACCGTGGCCACGATCAAGCCCACGGCGATCCAAGACAGCGCCGTACCCGCGGTCATGAGAATGAGATATTGGCGGAGAGTCATGGAGAGGTGCGTTATCGCGTGATCACGTTCGTGACCAGGTGCTGACCGATGCGTCCGTTGACGCCGTCGATCACTTCTTGTTCGCGCAGTCGGACCGTCTCTGCGTAGACCGAACGGTCGCAGGCGATTTTCAGCACGCCGTTCTTGAAAGTGGCCGGACGCATGTGCGCGGCATCGTCTCCGAACAAAGAATTGACGGTCTTTTGCGCCATCTCAACCACGCTCGCGGCCTCGACGCCGCGTGAAATGGACGGTGACTTGCGTATGGACGATGGCAGCAGACGACTGAGTTTTTCGAACATGGGTGAGGACCGGTGAGTTCGTGTTTGGTCGACGCGTTTTCATAAGCGCGGGCTCCGAGGTTGATCAACCTCGGCATGACGCCTCCGAACGGCCTATCTGTTCAAGACTAACAGGTTTTAGATTTCTGCGGGAGGGCAACTCGGTCTGCTCCCTCGCTCAGCAAAAATCCCCGTTCTTGAGCGCCTCCCTGGCGGCCGCGATGTACTCCTCCATGGTCAGGCCTCGGTTCTCGCTGTCGGCTTTGATTTGCGCCAGGCAGATGGGGCAGTCGTTAAAGATGTTGCTGTTCTTTTGTACGGACACAGGCGTCACTTTTAGGAATAAGCGGCGGCGACCCTACATTGTCCGCAAAAATCGCGCAAGTGCCGTTCGCGGTCGACTGTTTTGCGGCGGCTTTGGCGGTATTTCCGGCGCAGGCGTCGTCTGCCCAGAGCCCGCGCTTAGCCTCTCGCGCTGCTTTTTCCGCGGCGCGGTATTCGGCTTGGCGCGCGTACGGAACCGCGCGGTAGGTGTACTCGTGCGCGTAGCCGCCGGCGATCATTTTCAGGCCGTAGTCGCTACCGTCGGGCAGCGTAATGAAACGCAGGCTGCGTCCGTACTTGTCGAGATCATCCTGTGAGGGGTCGCGCGTCATCGTGATATCGGCGTTGTCGAGCAGCTCGTGGCCGCGTACGGATGATTCCTTCCCGAAACATTGCACGGGCTTGCGAGGGTCGATGACCTCCGGCGTATCAATGCCGATGACGCGGATGCGGATTTTTCCCTCTCCCTCCTCCATGTCAACGGTGTCGCCATCAACGACCCTGATGACGCGTGCGGATTCGGTTTGCGCGGCGTTGGCGAATGGCTTTGCCGATGGTGCGGTCTGCGCGCGGGCCGTCCTGCTTGAACGAGGCGGGGCGACCGGAAGAATAGGTGCCGCGTGCAAAACATATGCGGCAGCGAGCAGCAGGAGTGCAAGAATGCCAAGGTGGCGCAGGCCGATTTTTTTCATGTGTAGACTGGGTTCTCGCGCATGGAGTTCGCGCTACGCCGCCCGGAATTCGCAGATCTCCTTGAAATCGCAGAACTTGCAGTGGCGGCCTGGCGTCGGCTCGTAGTTGCCGGCCTTGATTTTGCCGAAGATTTCCTCGGCGTCGGTTTCCAGCTTGCCGAGCTGCTTTTCCGTGCCGATGAAGCTCGCCTTGGTGCCGTCCTTTAGGTAGTAGTAGGTCAATTTCACCGGGGACAATCCGAACAGCCGCGACACGGCGATTTGGTAGAGCAACAGCTGGCGTTTGGCATCGATGTCCAGGTCGTCTTCGGTTTTTGGTTTGCCGGTCTTGTAGTCGACGATTTCCACGCCGCCTTCGGTGACGTCGATGCGGTCGATGGTGCCCTTGAGCGCATATTCGCCGATCTTCAGGCTGAATTCCTTTTCCAGGAACAGCGGCTTCGGCGGTGTCGCGAGACATTGGTCATAGAAGCGCGCCAAGCCGTCACGGCCTTCGTTGCGGTAACGCTCCTTCTCCTCCTTGCTTTCGTACCAGTCGTCCTGCCAGCACTCTTCGTACTTGGCAAGGAGTTCGTCGCGAGTGACCGAGAGCCGATCGGTGGCGTCGCGCTCCGAAAGCTCCCTTAAGAACCACTCCAGCGTGGCGTGAATCGTATTGCCAAAACTCTGCGACGCTTTTCCGAGCGACGGGATCTTGATGATGTGCGCATACTTGTACTGCAACGGGCAATTGTCGTAGGCCGCCAGCGCGGAAAAGCTGAAACGCTCCGGCGTGGGGAGCTTCACCGGTTCGGTCGGCTCTTGGGCGGGCGTCGGTTCGGCCAATCGCTCGGTGGAAGGCGAAAGAGTCGGCACGTCCTCGAAGCCGAGCTCTGCGAGGAAGCGCGACGGCTTCTTTTTGGTCTTGCCCCCGTAGTCTTCGGCGGAGGTCAGGAACAGGCCGTCTTTGGCGCGGGTCATGGCCACGTAGAACAAACGGCGCTCTTCTTCCAAATGGACATCGCCGCCTTCGGGCAGGATCTCCTTGGTGAGCGCGTCGGGCAGCGGAATCTCTTCGGGGCGCGCGACGGACGGAAAGCGCTTGTCGACCAGGTCGACGATGAACACGTAGGGAAACTCCAAGCCTTTTGAGGCATGCACGGTCATGATGCGCACCATGTCCGGCCCGGCGTCGGGATCAAAGGCCAATGACCCTTCTTCGCCTGACTCGCGCTCTAGCGAATATTCTTCCATGAAGTGCGACAGCGTCGGTTCGTCATGGAAGTCCTCGAAGCGCTTGAGGCGCGACAGGAATTGGTGCAGGTAGCCGAACTGTTCGCGGGCCTCGGTATCCCGGTAGTTCTTGAGTTGCTTGAGATAGCCGGACTCGGTCAGGAAGGCGATGAGCAGCTGCGTCACGCCTTTGGTGCGCGCCAGGTTGGTGTGCCGCGCGATGTCGGTCATCAGGCGGTCGAGGATGGGCACGGCTTCGGACGACAGCCATTCAAAAGCGCCGCGAGCGGAAATGACTTCGAAAAGGCTCTGTGCGGACTTCCGTGCCTGGTGCGCCAAACGGATCAA
>JAHFIW010000035.1 GCA_023246195.1 bacterium | reverse complement strand
ACGGGCGCGCATGCGATCCACGGATGCGCCGGTAACCACGGCCTTGGTTTCCCATTCGCGGTCTTCCTCGACCGCGCGCATGAACTCGTCGGTGACGCGCACCGAATTGTTGGCGTTCTGGAAGAAGATGGACGAGTAGGCGTCGCCGTCGATGGAGCTGTCGTAACCGGAACGGATGAGCGCATGAGCCTTCTTTTCCTCCTTGGCCTTGCACTCCACGAATTCCTCGATGTCCGGATGGTCGACGTTGAGGATGACCATCTTGGCGGCACGGCGAGTCTTGCCTCCTGACTTGATGACGCCGGCAAAAGCGTCGAAGCCCTTCATGAACGACACCGGACCGGACGACTTGCCGCTGGAGTGTGCCATTTTTTCCCTTGAAGACCGCAGAGTGGAAAGGTTGGAGCCGGTGCCGGAGCCGTACTTGAATAACATGCCTTCAGTCACGGCCAAATTGAGAATGGAACGCATGTCGTCGCGTACCGAGTTGATGAAGCAGGCCGAGCACTGCGGCCTGGCGGTCACGCCGACATTGAACCAGACCGGGCTGTTGAAGGCGGCCTTTTGCGTGATCAGGATGTTGGTAAGTTCGGCCTCAAAGGTATCCGCGTCATCGACCGTCGAGAAATAGCCGCCGTCACGTCCCCATTTGGAAATGGTCTGCGCCACGCGGTCGACCATTTGGCGGGCCGAAGTCTCGCGCTCCGGTTGGCCCGTCTCGCCGCGAAAATACTTGGAGACCACGATGTTGGTGGCCGACTGGCTCCAGCTTTTAGGCATCTCGACGCCGCGCTGCTCGAACACGATCTTGCCCTTCTCGTTAGTGATGACGGCATCGCGCACGTCCCATTCGATCTGTTCGTAGGGATGAAGGTCGGTGCGGGTGAAGCGACGATGAAAGCGCACGCCCTTGGAAATGACGCGCTGCTCCGCGCCAGCGCCCGCGTCGGCGGCAAGCGACTGAAAATATTTTTTGAGCGCGAAAGGAAGGTTGTTGTCGACCAGCACCATGGCGACGACGCGCGCCAGGTCGTCGGTGGTCGGCACGACGTGGCCATCGAACTCGCGGTCGATGCGCATGAGCGCCTGGTGCGTGCTACGTGCCAGGAGCAGTTCGTCGTTCACGCCTGCGTCCTTCATGGCATTCGCCAACGCCAAGCCGATCCTTTCCACGGCGAATGGCACGACGCTGCCGTCGCGTTTCTTCACCGACTTCACCTTCAGCAATTCCGGAATCTGTTCCAAGATGGCGGCCACCGCGCGGTTCTCTTCGAGGCGATGAGCGGACTTTGGCTTGGGGGACGGAGTGAACGGCGACGACAACATAGCGAGGTGAATGAAGGTGACAAAATCGTGACGTTACGGACTCACTTTATATACCCGCACGGACCTTTCTTCAACTGAAGTTTTTGGCAGTGCAGAAACTAGATATAGTGTTTCTTAAATCGAGTATACCACAAGATGTAGTGGTGGTGCCCCCTGTCATGGGGATAACATGTGCACTAAAAATACGACTAAAAAAGCGGGAAAATTCCCGCTTTTTTGTTCTTATAAAGGCAAGGTCATCGCTACCGGCTTCTTCTCCCCCTTCATCATGAAGTCGATAGGCACTTCGACCAAGCGACCAGTGCGGTCCTTGTACTTCACGATCTTGTTGGCCAAACCGTATTCGTACACTTCCTTGGTGACTTTCACGTCCTGCAGGCAGTAATCACGCAGCTTGTCGATTTCGCCGCGGCGGAAAAATTCGATAGCCTGCAGTCCGTTCCCGGACTTGCCCTGCCCGAGCGAACCGTGAGCCACGTCATCGAGCTTGATGCGGAAACCGATTTTCTCCGCGACGTCCAGCATGATGTCCAGCGTAGGAAACTTGGAAAGGTCGCCACGATAATACGTGTTAAGCACCTGATAATCAAAACCGAAAAGATTGTAACCGATGATGCGATCCGCGCCCTCCAACACGCGCCACAGCTTTGGAAGGTCCGCCTCCATGTAGTGCGTGTACTGGTCAGTGGCATATTCGTAGACGCCCACCAGCGAGACTTTGAGAAGGCTGGGGTCGTACTTGCCGACGTCGGCAAAACTATTGGAGGTTTCGATATCCAAGACGACTTCTTTACCCATACGAGAGGTCAGGTGGTTATTATCCTTCACAGCCGCATTTGCAGGCGCGCTCAATGTGATCGACATGACCGCAGCTCCAGCAGAATTGACCGAGCTGCTGTTCAACCTCGCAGCCGCACTCGCAAGTGCCGTCCTCGGCATGTTCATGTTCGCAGACGCTGCAGGCAATCGTCTTGGCGTGGTCGTTTTTCTCCATAATTATGGTTAATTTCAGTCGCTGTTACTTTAGCAAAAGATTTTTGAAATTCAAAATAAAACCGTTCATGCCCGCGCCGCCTGCGCAAGCATGCTCACCCGCTCGTTCACCAGGGCTGCGGCATCCGCCTGGTTCTTGACCGAATCGAGAGCCTGGGCCAGCTCGGCATCGCCGATGACTTCGCGGACCCAACGAGCCAGGTCGTTCTTCTCGCCGCCGCAATGATACGCAAAGACCTCATCACTGATGGTGCCGAGCCCCTCACCGAACTCCTTGAGATTCTTGGCCATCAGGTTCATGTGAAACCAAAAGGCCCGCCACAAAGGATCGACGTCCTTCAGATAGAGCTTGGCGGTCTTGGCATCAACATGAAAATCATGCATGTACTCGACGATGAAGGCTTTACGCCAGTATACAGTCGCGGGCGCGATACGGTCTAGACCGTCGGTTTGCGACTTACCGATGCCTCTGGTACTCCTTATTGAAAGTGCTCTTTTACCCCCCCCCACCGCATAGGAGGAGGAACGCATGAACCGCAAACGACTGGATGAACGCCGGTTGCATTACCGGCTTATACGACGCATATACGCACTTTGCCGCTCCGGAAAATGGCGACTGCGTTTCGCGAACATCTACCGCAACCCGCACGTCAGCGCGCAAGTCAGGATGATGATCGCCGATGGCGCATGCCTTTGGAATGCCGAGGGGTGCGTCGATCCCGTACGAAACATGATCTACGTCGACTACCGATACGACGTGCTCGCGACGTTCATGCACGAATGCCTGCACATCCTTCTCGGCGAATCCTACTCGGCAGGACAAGCGAAGGAAGAAGAACGGGAAGTGCGGCGTCTGGAATGCCTGATCATGCGCAACCTCTCGCCGATGCAGGCCAAGCGCATTCACGTGGAGATGGCGACGTTGCTGTGCAACGATGCAAACGACGTGGATCAAGATGACGACTGACCCCGCTGCACGCGGGGTTTTTTCTTGGCACAAAAATCCCTCCTGCGATGAGGAGGGACGAGGTCGCGCTCACGCGCCGAGTACGCGGCGCAATTCGTCGATGGTCGGATCGATGACCACTGGCGGATTCGGAGCGGCGGGAACGATGCCGTCCAGCGTGCCGCGATGATAACCGATGGTGGTGTCCGGATCCTTGAGGAGGTGCCCGGTCAGCACCGCTACCGTTTTTTGGTCGCGTCCGATGACGCCTTTACTGACCAGCTTGCGGATGCCGGCCACCGTGGCGCAGGATGCCGGTTCGGCGCCGACGCCGTCGCTGTCGAGCACGGCCTTGGCGTCCATGATCTCCTGGTCGGTGACGTCGGTGACCACGCCGTTGGTCCAGCCAAGCGCACGCACGGCCTTGGAGAAGTTGACCGGGTCGCCGATCTTGATGGCCGTGGCGACGGTCGCGGCCTTGACCGTATGCCGCTTCCAGCCATCACGCGAGGACAGTACCAGCGGATTCGCACCTGCCGCCTGAATCACGGCCAAGCGCGGCATCTTGTCAATGAGTCCGATGTCGTACGCCTCACGCAGGGCCTTGCCGAACGCGGCGCAATTCCCAAGATTGCCACCGGGAACGACGAACCAGTCAGGCGGGTCCCACCCAAGTTGCTCGAGCGTTTCCCAGATGACGGTCTTCTGGCCTTCGAGCCGAACCGGGTTGATGGAGTTCATCACCGCCAAGCCAAGCTTGGTGCGCGCCTGCAACACCAGCCTCATGGCCGTGTCGAAGTCGCCGCGGATCATCACGGCCTTGGCGCCGTATGCCAACGACTGCGCGATCTTGCCGGCAGCCGTTCCCTTCTCGGAGATGAGAATGACGGACGTGAGTCCTGCCAATGCGGCATACGAGGCGACGGAAGCCGAAGTGTTGCCGGTAGAAGCGCAGGCGACGATCTTCGCGCCGGACTTCTTCGCCCAGCTCACGGCAACGGTCATGCCGCGGTCCTTGAACGATCCGGTTGGGTTCTCGCCCTCGTGCTTGAACGACACGTCGGTCGTGCCCATCCAAGCGTTGGCGCGAGGCGAACACGAGGCGTCGTACAGGCGCGTGTTGCCTTCGCCGCGAGTGACCAACTGGGAAACGGCAAGGTCCGGCAAAACCAGTTCGCGAAATCGCCAGACGCCGCTGCGATCGGCCGGGCAGGAGGGCGACCGTCGACGATGGTCGAACAGGCGCTTCCACGCCTCTGCACCGAGAATCGACGCCGGCGACGGGTCATGCACCACGTCCAACAATCCGCCGCAGTCGCAGGTCATGCGATCGCCGCTCATGGGGTATGACGAACGGCAAACGATACAACCGATCCGAGAAGTGCCCATTGAATGCTCCTTGGTCCGAAAAAAAGAACGCCTAGTTCGCAACTTCGCATCATTGGAGAACGCTGTCAAAGCGCGGACTGCCGATCGCTGACGTAGGCCCAGGCCTGCGCGCCGCTCTTCAGCGTCACCATGCGGCGACCATAGGCCGAAGTTTCGTAGGCGTCGACGTGACGAAGCGTCTCCTCGTCCACCTCGATCAGCTGACCTTCCACGACGGAGCCCTCTTGCGGCGCGATATTGGGATATTCGACGCCGAGAATGTCGGTGACCGTCTTGGTGAAACCCTCGAGCGCGTCCGGCGTACCGTGCGGCTGACCGCCGAACAGCGCCTTGCCGACGCCCCTATCCTTGAGCGTCCCGTAGATGAACAGTTTTTCCTTGGCCATAGGGATGAATGATCACGAGTGACCGGTTCAGAGTACGCCCTTTGCCGCCAAAAGTTCAGCATCGGCGATAGCCGCGCCGGCGGCGCCGCGGATGGTGTTGTGCGACAGCACCACGAACTTCCAACCGAGGACGGGGCACTCGCGCAGGCGACCGATGCCGATGGTCATGCCACGCCCGGCCTCGCGGTCACGGCGCGGCTGCGGACGGTTGTCTTCTTCGTGATAGCTGATGAACGGCACCGGAAGGCTCGGGAGATGCAGCGCGGCTGCCGTCGGCACGAACGAACGCCAGACAGAAATGATTCGCTCGCGCGTAGCCGGCTTCTCCAGCTCCACCGAAACGCATTCGAGGTGGCCGTCGCGAACCTGCACGCGGTTGCACTGCGCCGACACCACCGTCGACGACGGCGCGAACCGCTCGCCGTCAAAAATGCCGAGCAGCTTCTGCGTTTCGGTTTGGATCTTTTCTTCTTCGCCGCCGATGTACGGGATGACGTTGTCGAGGATGTCGAGCGAGGGCACGCCCGGATAGCCGGCGCCGGAGATTGCCTGCATGGTGGTGACGGCGACCTTGCGGAGGCCGAAGGCGTCGGCCAATGGCTTAAGCGCGCAAACCAGACCCACGGTGGAGCAGTTCGGATTGGTGACGATGAAGCCCTTTGCCCAACCTCGGTTCTTGCGCTGCCGGTTGATGACGGCAAGATGCTCGGGATTCACCTCGGGAATGACCAGCGGGACGTCATCTTCCATTCGATGATTCTTGGCGTTTGAGACCACGGCGTACCCGGCGGAAGCGAAGGCGTCCTCGATTTCGCCGGCCACGGCGTTATCGAGTCCGGAAAGGACAAGGTCGCAGGCGAGACCGGGCTCGCACTTCACGACCGTCATCTTCGCTGCCCAGGACGGCATCGGCGTATCGAGCTGCCACGCGCAGGCCTCCGCATATGTCTTCCCTGCCGAGTTCTCCGATGCGGCCAGCGCCGTGACCGTGAACCAGGGGTGATTATCCAGCAACGAGATCATGCGCTGACCGACCGTGCCGGTGGCGCCCAAGATGCCGACTTTGTACATGCGTTTCTCCATACTATGTGCGAGAACTGATCCCGGGAATAATTCTAAGAAGATCGCTGAAGATGCCTGCGGCGGTGACTTCGGCGCCGGCACCCGGGCCGCGGATGATCAACGGGTTGGCGTCATAACGCCGGGTGCGGATGATGAACATGTTTTCGGGACCCTTGAGGCTGCCGAGACCGGCGCCCGCAGGGACTTCTTCCAAGCCGACGCGGATGGCGTCGGGACGTACGGTAAGCGCATAGCGCAACGATTGGCCGCGATTGGCGGCTTCGCGGAAACGGGCGTCGATTTCTCCACCGCTCGTGGCGAGTCGGCGCAGGAACGTCCCCGTATCGCAGTCGACGAGATCGGCGGGAACCAGGCTTTCGGTCTCGATATCGGCGAGTTCGCCGCGCTGACCGATCAGCCGCGCCAAGATCAGCGCCTTGCGCGCCACGTCCGCGCCGGACAAGTCCTGGCGCGGATCAGGTTCGGTGAAGCCGAGCCGCTTGGCCTCGAGCACGGCGTCGGCAAAAGGCAGGCCTGCCTCGCACGCAGAGCACAGGAAACCGAGCGTCCCCGAAACCGCCCCGCGAATTTCCAAAATCTCGTCGCCGGTGGCCAGCATGTCTTGCAACGCGGAAAGCACCGGCAAACCCGCACCGACCGTCGACTCATAGCGATATTGCGCGCCGCCATGACGGCAGTCGCGCATAATCGCGTCGTACTGCGACAACGCGGAAGTGAGAGGCTTCTTGTTTGCAGTGACGACGTGCCAGCCGCGCTCCAGCCAAGCCGCATGCGCATCGGCGTCATCTTCGGCCGTGGCATCGACGATTATTTGCCCGCGAGACGACGCCTCGGCAATGGCTGCGGTGATACGCCCCCAACCAAGGGGTTCAGTCTTTTCCTCACGCCTCGCGCTGCCGCCGTCCGCAATATCCAAAAGCGCCGAGGAGCCGATGCCGTCAATCGCGGTCACCGCACCGGACCTGCCGATGACCGCAGTGACGCGCAGATCCGTGCCGCAACGCCTGAGCGACTCACGCGCGCCGACGACCTGCCGCAAGAAGGCACGACCGACGTTTCCCTTGCCGACAAGCGCGATGGACACGACGGCCGACTCCGCGAATTTCTTTTGTGCTGCATCCATAAGGTAAAAATTACGCGATGTTGCCGTCTCCTTACGCACCCGACACCTCGCTTTTCGCCGCGGCAAATGGCGAAACCGCCTTTTCCGTGACGGCAACGTGCAAGGCGAAAGAGCCGTGCACCGCGCGAACGATGTCGTCGGCACTCGATTCGGCAATGATGAACGAGACGCAGCGCTCCGAGGAACCCTGCGCTATGGCCAGCACGTTCACGCCCACCGAGGCGACCGCGCGAAACAGCCTGGCGGCCACGCCGGGAACGCCCCGCATCCCTTCGCCGACGACCGCGACGGCCGCCACGTCCTCGAAGATGGCGATGTTGTCCACCAATCGCCGTGAGACCTCGTCGGCCAGTTCCCGCTCGAGCGCTTCCTTGAAGCGCCGGCCATCCTTGGCGTCGCTGACGAGGCAAATGTTCTGTTCCGAAGACGACTGGCAGAACATCACGATATTGATGCCGTGCCGACCGGCAACGCCGAACACGTGCGCCGCAAATCCGGCCAGCCCCGACATGCCCATGCCTTCCACCGTGACCATCGAAAGTTTCTTGATGGCCGTCACGGCCTTCACTCCCGACTGCGTCGGCGCGCTGCGCTCGCCGATGACCGTGCCGGGCGCGTCGGGGCGGAAGGTGTTGCGCATGCGCACCGGAATCTTCTTGTCGACCGCGGGAATCATCGTCTTGGGATGCAACACCTTGGCGCCGAAATGCGAAAGCTCGGCAGCCTCGTCGTAGCTGATGGCTGACAGCAGGGTGGCTTCAGGCACCACGGACGGGTCGGCCGTGAGCACGCCGTCGACCTCCTTCCAAATCCAGATTTCATCCGCACCGATGGCGCCGGCGACGATAGCCACGCTGTAGTCAGAGCCGCCTCGCCCAAGCGTGGTCGTGACCCCCTCGGCCGTGGCGGCGATGAACCCGGTAACGACCGGTACCGTGCCGGCGCCTGTCAGGGGAAGGATCGCGGCGGCAACGCGCTTGTCGGTCGGGCCGAAGTACACGTTGGCCGAACCGAAGCGATCATCGGTGACGATGACTTCGCGGGCGTCCACGTCGCGCGCGGGAATACCCCGGCTCGCGAGCGCCGAGGCGACGATCGGGGCGGACAACCGCTCACCGAACGAGACGACCTCGTCGACAGCACGTTCATCACGGGCATGCGTGCCGTTCATGGCCGCAAGCGCGCCTGCGAGCTCCTCGACGAGCGCGTCAACGCGAGCATGACAGGCTGCCGCACCCGCGTTGACGCAAGCGTTGACCATGGCGTGATGCCGTTCGCGCAGGACTGCCAATCCCGTCGCGATGACATCGGAACGTCCTTCGGCGGCGGCGGCCGTAGACGCCAAGAGCGAGTCCGTCACGCCCTGCAGCGCCGACACCACGAGCACGGGCTTGGTGTCACGAAAGCGTTCCACCAGTCCGACCACCTGCCTCAACGCCTCCGCAGTCCCGATAGAACTTCCGCCAAATTTCATGACAATCATATTTTTCTCAAAAAAATGCCCCGCTTCCAGGCGGGGTTCATCGGTTCGTGTTCGCTCGCGACACCAACCTACCCCGCATTGCGCGTGGTCGTCGTAGTCGTAGTCGTGACGCAAGTGACGCGAGACATGCGAGCAGCATAGCAATGGCAGCAACGCAGTCAAACGAACTGTGGATAAAAGAAAAGATCCGACATGATGTCGGACCAAGACTCATTTGCGACAGGCTGCAGAGCAGGACACCGTCCCCTTTTGATAGGCCGGAAAGACCATGATGTGAAAGCAGAGCGCGCCCCACTTCTCCTCGGTGGCCTGCACCAGACCGCGCCGTTCCAAATCCACGAGCGCGCGACGCATCCAGGCCTTGAGGGGCTCCGGCATGTCCTTGGTAGTGATGTCCACCGTGGAGCCGGTCAGATGCGACGAACGACGTTGCGGCGTGGTGCCGCTTGCTGCCGTCAACGACACCTTAAGCAGTAACGCCTGATACGCCTCAGAACGCACCAGCGAGGTGACTTTGAAGGTCGCGCCCTTGGGGAAGCTCGGGTCAGCGACAAGGTCGTCGAGGAACCACGCCACCCACGGACGCGCAAACTGGTACACGTCGCGGCTGGCCATGTCGAGACTGCCGATGTCGTCGGCGATGACGATGCTCCCATGAGGACAGATCGGCACCAGCACGCCGGCATTCTCCGCTGCCCGGAGCTCGGACGAGTCCTTGAAACGCCGCAGCTGCCACTGATCGGCGACGTCGTTCTCGCGCGCGAGCGCCGCCGGCGAACCGTCCAACCCTACCAGAAATTCCGGCGGCACGGCCTGCGGCTGCGCCCCGGCGTCATTCACCGCCGACGCGCTCGCAAGCACGCCGACGAAAAAAAGGACATTGCCATACCGCATCGATGCTCCTTCTGCCGCCCTTGCAGGCTGACCGCAGAATAATCCGTACATGGACCTTCGTCAATATTTATGCTATACTAAAGGCGTTTCGAACTAATCGAATGTATTCTTATTCATATGGGCTCGAAGAAACTTATCGTGAAAGGCCTGGCGCTCGGCGCGGTGCTCGGTGCCGTGGCAGCGATGGTTCACGAAATGAAGGACAGGAACATCAGCACCAAAGAAGTGACGAAAGCGGCCATGCGCATCAAAGACAAGGTCGCCAAGCACGCCAAAAAGCTCGGAGCGCTGACTAAGGAAGCCTATGGCAGCATCGTCGACACCACCGTC
>JAHFIW010000007.1 GCA_023246195.1 bacterium | reverse complement strand
GCCGTCCACCACCGCATCGGCCACTCCGCCTACGCGCGACCCGATGACCGGCTTACCCATCAGGTTTGCTTCCAAATAGACGATACCAAAACCTTCCACGTCCGCCCCGATGCTCTTCGGCGCCATCACGAAGACGCTGGCCGCAGCATAGAGGCCAGGCAGATCTTCGTCGGAAACTTCCCCCAAAAAGGTCACCAGATCCGCGACCTGGTGACTGTTGACCAGCGCTTCGAGCCTACGCCTGTCCGGACCGTCGCCGACGATGACCAGGTTGACCTTACGCCCGTCTTTTTTGAGCAGGGCGACGGCCTCGATGACTTCGGCGAAGCCTTTGCGTTCCACCAGCCGTCCCACGGACAGCAGCGTATATCCGATCGTAGGCATGGCGTAGAACTTGCGCACCGCCTCGATGCGATCCGGCGGCAAAACGGTGTCGAGCGCGAATCCTGGCGACGGACGCACCAATGCGATCTTTTCCTTCCTCGCGCCCAACGCTTCGGCCAACTGCGCGGTATGCACGCTGTTGGCGACGACCACTTCCGCGTCTTCGAGCACGGCCCTTGCGCGAGCGCGCTTCCAGCCGCCGGCTTCCAATGCCAGCGCCACGTCCATGCCGTGCACGATGACCGCGTAAGGCAAGCCGCGTCGACGCTTGAGGATGCGGGCCACCAAGCCCATCGGCAACACGTGGCTGACGATCAGCATGTCCGCGCGCTCTTTTTTTGCCAGCCAGTCGGTCCAATACAGCGCGGCCAACCAACGCGGACGAAGCCAGCGAGAAAGAAGGTTGCGACGAAAGATCGACGCGTCAGAACGCATGTCGGTGTCATGCGACTGCGGATTCTCGGGCGCCAGCACGTGCACGCTCCCCTTCGGAAAACAGGCGACCAGATTCGCCAAATACGTGGCAATGCCGCCCTTTTGCACGGGATATTCTAACGTGGCAAGGATGATTGACTTCATGGAGAAACGATATCAGAAAACTTCTTGCCACGCCTCATGAACACGGCCATGACATCCCTGACCTCGTGCCAGGTGATGCCGCCGACGCCAATCAGCACTGCCAGGTACTCGATCACGCCAAGCGGCATCAATGCCGTAAAATGCACGTAGGGGCGGAGCATGGCCAAGGTCAATCCCATGAACGATGCCGCGAAGAAGCACTGCAGGGCGGAGACGACCAACGGCCTGCGTTCAAACGGCGTGACTTCCCGCACGGAGCGCAGGGCCAGCGTGAACAGCAGCACGTTGGCTGTCAGCGCGGAAATCGCGGCACCGACGGATCCGAACAGCGGGATCATCACGGCGTTTAGCGCCAGGTTGGAGACCATGGTCGCGCCCAAAATGGCGGTGTTCTTTTTTTGACGGTCACTGGCGTTGAGCAACGAGCCTGACGGCCAGTACAGGAAAGCGAAGATGAGCGAAAACACCAAGATTTCCAGCGGCACCGTAGCCCCGGCAAACTGCTTGCCGTACACCGTCAGGATGAGCGGCTTGGCCAACACGGCGATGCCGAATGACAGCGGCACGACCATGTACATGAGATACCGCATTGACTGGTCGAAGATGACGCCAAGCTTTTTGCGGTCACTGACGTAGTATTCGCTCATGGCCGGATACACCGCAGCCGCAAATGACATTGGCAAAAATTGGAAGGCGAAGGAAAGCTTGTTGGCCACGCCGTACAGGCCCACGTCGGCGGTAGTACCGAGCTTTGAGAGCATCACCGAGTCAGCGTAGGAGTAGACGCGGGAAAAAATGCCAGCCAACGCGAAAGGTACGGTCACGTCACGCAAAAATTTGACCATCACCGGTTCCAATTTGAGGGTGATCGACATGGGAAACTTGCGCAGCAGCATCGACGACGACCACACCACGTTCCAGACGCTTCCGCAGAGCAACGCGACGATCAAAGACACCAACGGCAAGTGCAAACCGAACAAGAAGATGCCGCCGGCGACGATGGTCACCAATTGACCGGTCACCACGCCGACGGCTTCGTATTTGAGATTCTGGAATCCGCGCATCACGGCGTAAAATACCAGATGGATCGAGTCGAGCACCATTACCGCCGACGCGACGGCGATCATCGTGCGCAATTCCGGAGGATAGTCGAACAGCCAGGCACCGATCTCCACGGCAATGACGGTGATGACCGCCAAAACGGCCTTGATGCCAAGCACGTTGGAAAGGAACGTCCCTGCCTTCTCCGGAAACTTGGCCACCTCGCGAACCAGGACGTTGGAAAGGCCGAGATCGACGAAGATAGAGAAGATCGTGGTGAACGAGGTGGCGATAACGTACTTGCCGGCGCCCTCCACGCCCACGGCACGTACGGCTAACGTAAAATAGACGAACGAAAGGATCTTCTGACCCACGAACGCCGCGACCAGATAGGCCGTATTTTTGGCCACCTTTCCTTGAGCCATAATGAGGCGATTTTACGCTGATTAACGCCTTTCGGCAATGTCGGTTATGCACCTTTTTTAGGCTAAAAAATTTGGGTCAGACCTTAGGATGTGGGATGTTGTTGGCAAAAAAAACCCGACGAAAGTCGGGGCGAAGCTTTGAAGATTACCGATAACCGAGGTCACGAACGGCGCTGGCGTCGTACATCGGCTTCAGATTGTAGCGCCTGCGGATATTCTCGCGCAACGCCAGCTGCCTTTCGACGTTGACATGCGCCAGATGCGGCTTGTCGGCATCCGCGGCAAGCTTGTGCACGATAGCCGAGGCATCGAGCCGGTCCATGGCAAAGCAAAACTGCAGTACCGCGTCATCCTTGAGAGGAACGAACTTGCCGCCCTGAAGAAACGCCGCGGTATCGATCAGGTCGCCGGTGAGAAGGTCCACCAAAGCGTTGACCCGACCGCTGTCACCGGGAAGGAGGGCGTGCACCAACCATATGCCGCTAATAGAAGCGGAATTGAGCCAGCCATCGTAGCCGGTACGTCCGTTGACCTCCAGGGCGAGCCAAGGAATGCGCTTCCAGAGGTCGACCTGCGACCTCGAGAAGTCCCGAATCTCTTTCACGAGGTCGAGTCCTCGTAACGTGATTGCCTTTCGATCTTTCATTGTCCGTGGTCCTTTCGCCGCAAAATGAGCGACATGACCTTAGCAAAAATGAGTAGCCCAGTCAAGGCTTATTCGGGGCCGCACATACCTCAAAAATATGATTTTTCCAAAGGAAAGACGGGCCTCATAAAGGAGACCCGAGAAGGAACGAAAGGAAGATTCAGCGGAGCAGGACCTTGCCGCCGTAGCCGTCATCGGCAACATGGCAGGCGCCGGACGTCGACCATTGGGTGAGGTCGAACCAGTAGGCCTGGTTACGCGAGGCAACCCAGACCCAAAGGTTGAAGCGCGTGACGCCGAGAGGCAGATCGAGAACCAGCTCGGATGCGCCACCTGCATACGTCACGCGGGGCTGCGCTGACGAGGTCGACGACCAGGACAGTCCCCCGTTACCGCCGGCGGCGATAAAAGAGAGCTCTGTATCGGTGATACCGGCGGCACCTACGAGACTACGCGAGGAGACGCCCCTCATAGAGACTCGCAGCGATGTTGCCGTGGCCGTGCACGCCAATGTCGGCACGGTCACGATGCCTCCGTCGGGCTGCTGCACCGGTGGCGTTACGGGCGGGTTCGTCGCGACCGGTGCCGCTTCGCACTGTCCGCTTGCCGCATTGCAGGCAAACCCGTCGTTGCACGAACCCGCGCTCCAACGAGTGCAGCCATCGGCATCCGCAACGCAAACCGCTGGCGACTGCGCGTCCACGCAACTGTGCGCACCGACCGTGCAGACAGCAGGGCAACTCACCGGCGAAACCGTCGGCGGCTCGGTCGAAGAACCGCCACCGTTGGCACCGGTCGCCCCCGTAGCAGAAATGACGCGACTGCCGTTCGGGCACGTCGTGGCGTCAGTCACCGTGAACTCGCGATGACTCGCATCCATCTTGCGCACCAGCGAAGGCACGGAGCCGTCCGGTACCTGGATGACCTGCGGCCAGCCGCGTCCGTACAGTACCGGCATCAGGTTACGATACAGCCGATAAGCCGTACCGTCGTCGGAGATGACGTAGAAGTCACTGTCCGACGACTGCTCGATGACCGAACCGTCGCGCAGAGGCAAGGCGTCAGCGTTCTTGGAAATGGCACAGGTACGCCCGTTCACCAGCACGTCGGTGACGCGAAAGCCCCACGAACGCAGCAAGATGGCATACTCCGGCGCACTGGCCGCGAACGGCACTCGCCGTCGCCAGCGCGTACTGCCGTCGTCGAAGGTGACGAATGTCGGCCACGACGCGCCGTCCAGACACGTGGTCGCCGCGAGCTGTACCGGCTTGTCGATGTCCAAGCCGCGGTCATGGCAAGCCAGCTCGTCATCGCTGACCGTCACGACCGTCTCCCATTCTCGCGACTGGTCCTGCCAAAACCGATACGAGCGATAGACCGTCTCGTCGCGGATGTGGCAGAGCTTGTCCGGCGCGCACGCCAGATAGATTTCCGGAGTGGAAGCGCCCTTCACCAAAGTGCCGACGGCGTGATGCAGCGCGTGATGCGAGAGCCGAGCGCCGGTCGCGCTGCCGAGGCCGCTGTAACCCGAGATGGGCTCCGGCACGATGGCACTGTCGCCGCAGAACAGCTTGAAGTGCACATGCGCGCCGTCGGTCTTCGGATCCCGGTGACAGGACGACTCCACGTTGCCCAGATTGCCGACCATGCCGATCTGCTCACCCTGCTGCACGCGCTGGCCAACGCTGACCGTACGCGAGGCCATGTGTCCGTAATGGCTGTAGCAGCCGTTGCCGTGGTCGATGAAGACCTGGTTTGGCCCGTAGGACGCGTCGAGGCGTGACCGCACGGCAGAGCTGCCCGGCAGCGGATAGTCCGCCACCACGCCGGCAGCAGCGGCCAACACCGGCGTTCCCCAGCTGGCGCCGCAACCGGCACCGGCAAAGTCGAGCGCATAGCCGTCGTCCCACTCCCCCTGACCGTGACGCAGGTGCGTCGGCGGAGTCTGGTAAGCGCGAGTGAGCACGCGCTCCTCGCCTGCCGGGAACGGCAGCATCAACGTCATGGAATGGTCGGCCGCGGTGCCGAGCGACGTGGATGATTGACCGCTGTCGTCGTGAGAAACTTGCGGGTCGCTGCTGCACGATGCCGCGAAGGCGACGAGCAGAAAAAGAAGGAAACGGATGAACGTACGCATGACCGTGCTCCTCCGCCGGAATTGGCGGTTTCAGTTGTAAAGAACCGTCTTCAGTTTGCCGCCCGACACCATGTCAGCCGGCAAATAAAAGGGCGCAGTGAAGATCACTGCGCCTTAAACGTGTCCGCGATTTTTTCGAGCAGGGCCGCGCGCGTAGCGTTGCCAGTCTTGTTCAGCAGCACGATGACAAACTCGCCACGACCGGTAAACGCTTTCCGCACCTGGGTGACAGCCGCCGACGGCGACCCGTCACCGTTCACCGTCGGTTTCCACGGGCCGCCCAGAACGCTTCCCCCGCTCTTAACGCCGACGTCCTTTGCAAACGATTCGTACTCCGCACGCTCATCCGCCAACGTTCCGTGCGGCCTTTCGATGACGACGTCGGCATTCCAGAATGATTCCGTTTTGCCGTCGCTCTTCGACGTATCCGCCCAGAAGTAGACGGCAGCCTGGTTCTCTTCAGTCCTCCATCCCTTGGGATAATCGAAAGTAAAACAATTCTTCGCGTCCCGGTACCGCACCCAGCCGCTCGCCGGACTTACCGCGTTGCCGTTCTGTGCCAAAGGGCAGTAATGCTCCACGAACGCCGCCATGCTCCTGGCGATGACCGTGGGGCCGACAGCCTTCTGCTCACCGGTTCTCGGTTCCGTTTTGTGCAGCCACGACACGATACCCGCGCCAGCCAAAGCCGCGACCGTCGCCGCCACCGCAGCCGCCAAAGAGCACCTGCTGCGCACCTCCACACGAGGACGTTGTTCCATACGAAGAATCAAAAAGAATGAGTGCGGCGCGCACCTTGCCCGCGACTCAAAATGGCGTCAAGGAAAATTATCCACAGGACGATGACACTCACTCCCGGCAGGCATAATCAAAAAACACCGCCCGGAGGCGGTGTTTCGTCGTCACGCTAGCGCTTCGCCCACTGCGAAGCCTTGCGAGCCTTCTTGAGGCCGTACTTTTTGCGTTCCTTCTCGCGCGGGTCGCGCATGAGGTAACCGAGTTTCTTCAACGTCTTGCGATAAGCGGGGTTGAGTTCGATCAGGGCGCGGGCGATGCCGAGGCGGGCTGCTTCGGCTTGGCCTCGCATGCCTCCGCCGGAGACTTTGAGATCGACGTTGGCAGTCATGCCGCCAACGGCTTTGAGCGGGGCGGTAACGGCCTCCTGGAGGTCATACACCGTGAAGTATTGCTTGTAGTCCTTGCCGTTGACCTTGATTTCGCCGTCCATGTTGGGAAAAAGGCGGGCTTGGGCGACAGAGGTCTTGCGGCGGCCGAGGGCGTAGATGTACTCGCCAGTAGGGAGCTTCCTCGAAGGAGGAAGGACCTCGGTGCTGACGGGAACGGTACCCATGATGGCAGACTCCTCGCTGGGCGACTCAGCCGCGGCGGCCGCGACGATGACGGGTTCCTTGGCAACTTCCGCCTTCTTGTGGGCGGCGTGCTTGGCCGGGGCCTTTGCACCAGCGGCCTTGTGGGCCCTGGGCTTCTTCTCGGCCTCTTCCGTGGATTTCTTTGCAGTCGTCATAGTTAGTCGTTCTTGATCGTGAGTCTCTTCATGCGGTCCTTGCGCTGGCGGTTCTTGGGAAGCATGGAATAAACGGCGCTCTCGAGAGCCTTAGCCGGATTCTTTTCCATGACGTCCTTAAGCTGCGTCTTGCGCATGCCGCCCGGGTACCCGGAGTAGGCGTAGAAATGCTTGCCTTCGAGCTTCTTGCCGGTGATCTTCACCTTGGCGGCGTTGCGGACCTCCACGAGGTCGCCACGGTCCTGGTACTGCACGTAGTCGACGCGGTTCTTGCCCTGAAGCATCATGGCGATCTTCGTGGCGAGGCGTCCGACGCTCTCCCCCGTAGCGTCGATGGTCGTGGTGTTGCGGTTGATGGGCTTGCGTGGCATATCAGACAAGTTCAATCTGGACCATCTCGGCGCCATCGCCTTCACGGCGAACGAGGTTAGTTATGCGCGTGTACCCGCCGGCGCGATCCTTATAGCGGGGTCCGAGCTCTTCCAAAACTTTCTTGGCCGCGTTCTCGCTGTAGAAAAACGACGAGAGCTTGCGGCGGCTGACGAGTCCACCGCGTTTGCCGGTGGTGATCATTCGCTCAACGAGCGGACGAACGGCCTTGGCCTTGGCGCGGGTGGTCTTTACCTTTTCGAACAGGACGATGCTCGTCGCGAGGTTCCTAAGCAAGGCTTCGCGCGGACCCTTCTTCCGGTCGAGGATTTTTCCTGAATTTCGGTGGCGCATAGTATTAGATCAACTTGCTGGAACCCGTACGTCCTTATCAGCGGAGTGATTACTTCTTAGCTTTTTTGGGAGCCTTCTTGGCCTTCTTGGGCTTTTCATCGGATGAACCTTCCTCGACAGCGACTTCTTCCGTTGCGTCCGGAGCCTCTTCGGAAGCCATTTCTGCGTCCGGAGCTTCGGCGAGCGCCGCTGCTTCCAGGCCCATGCTGGCAATGAGGTTGAAGTGGTCGAGAATGATCTTGACCGACTGGTCGACCGCCTCGCGAGGAGTGATCGTGCCGTCAGTCTCGATGTTCATGAGGAGCCTGTCGAAGTTGGTGATCTGGCCGACACGGACGTTTTCCACCTTGTAACCGACTTCGCGAATTGGCGAGTAGACGGCGTCGATGGCGATCATGCCGAGCTCCGGCTTCTCCTTGGAGCGCTCTTCCACGGTGACGTAGCCGCGGCCACGACCGACGAAGATTTCCATCTCGAATTCCGCCTTCTTATCGGTCAACGTGGCGATGTGGAGGTCAGGATTGACCACCTCGACATCCGCGTTGGGCTCGATGTCGGCAGCGGTGACGATCTTCTCTCCCTTGGCCCTGAGCGTCAGACGGACCGGTTCATCGGAAAAGAGGCGGAAGCGCAACGTCTTGAGGTTCAAGATGAGCTCGAGCATGTCTTCCTGCACGCCCGGAATGGCGGAGAACTCATGCGAAGCACCCTTGATTTTGACCGCAGTGACAGCCGCACCCGGAAGGGACGAGAGCATCACGCGACGAATGGCGTTACCGAGCGTCGTCCCGTATCCGTGCCAACAGGGTTCCACCACGAGAGTGGCCTTGCGTGCATCTTCACCGGGAATAAACTCGATTTTTGACGGAAGTAAGATCTCTTCCATAGGTGTTCCTCCTTATTGAATGAGTTCTTCTCGTTTTAGCGCGAGTAGAATTCGACGATGAGCTTGGGATCGAAGCTCATTTTGAGCTCCGCACCCTGCGGCTTGGTGAGTATCTTTCCCGTCTTGGATGCCGCATCCAAGTGGAGCCAGCTGGGAGTCTGATACTTTTCGAGACGGGCAGTTTCATCCGCAAACAACTTGCTCTTGGAAATGCGACCGGAAAGGGTGATGACGTCACCGACCTTGACCTGGTACGAAGGAACGGTGACCTTCTTGCCGTTGACGCGGATATGACCGTGCCCGGCGACCTGACGTGCCAGGGCGCGCGACTTTGCGAATCCGAGGCGGTAGACCACGTTGTCGAGGCGCATCTCCAGCATCTGCACGAGGAACTCTCCGGTGTTACCCACCTGGCGCGTTGCCTTGGCGAAGTAATTGCTGAATTGGCGTTCCATCAGGCCGTAGGTATTCTTGGCCTTCTGCTTCTCACGAAGCTGGATGCCGTACGGAGTGGGGCGGGTGCGCGAGGTAGGACCGTGCATGCCCGGCTTAAAAGGGCGGCGCGCGATGGCGCACTTCGGTGTAAAGCACCTGTCGCCCTTGAGGTAGAGCTTCTCACCCTCGCGGCGGCACTGCTTGCATTTTGCTTCAAGTCTTCGTCCCATAGGTGGAAATGCTAGACGCGGCGCGGCTTAGGCGCACGGCAGCCGTTGTGCGGAATAGGGGTGATATCTTTGATGGAGGAAACGTTGAGGCCGTTGGCGTGGAAAGCGCGGACGGCGCCTTCGCGACCCGAACCGACGCCGCATACGAACACGCTGATTTCCTTGAGGCCGGACTCCTTGACCTTGTCGCAGACGTCCTTGACGATCAGTCCAGCTGCGTAAGGGGTGGACTTCTTAGGCCCCTTAAAGCCGACGACACCGGCGCTGGACCAACCGAGCACGTTGCCGTTGTTGTCGGTGAGCGTGACGATGGTGTTGTTGTAGGTGGCCTGCACGTAAGCGCGGCCGATGCTGACCTGCTTCACGGCCTTCTTCTTGCCGCGCGGGCGAGTCGAAGACTTGGCGTCAGCGGCGCCCTTCTCGGTCGAGGCTTCAGTCGAAACTGCCGCCTCGGTTGTCGGTTTCATTTCATCAGCCATACGCTCGGTGAGAGACATCATTGATTACTTCTTTTCGACCTTCGTGCGACCAGAGCCCATCGTGCGGCGAGTGTTGCCGCGAACGGTGCGGGAGTTGGTCTTGGTGCGCTGACCGCGGACCGGGAGGCCCTTGGCGTGGCGAGAACCGCGATAGCTGCCGATTTCCTTCAGGCGCTTGATGCTGGCCTGCTGGTCGCGGCGAAGCTCGCCTTCGACCTTGTAGTTCTTCTCGATCTCGTCGCGGAGAAGCTTTTCTTCCGGAGCGGAGAGGTCGGCAGAACGGGTATTCTTATCGATGCCACACTTGGCCAGAATCTCCTGAGCGCGGCTGGTGCCGATGCCGAAGATATACTGGAGGGCGATCTCGATGCGCTTGTTCGGGAGAGTGATACCTGCGATACGGGCCATAATGTGGTGTGTTTGAATGATGGAGTGGACTGGCGCGATCAACCTTGGCGCTGCTTGTGCTTCGCGGTCTTGCAGATGACCCGAAGGCGACCGTAGCGGCGGATGACTTTGCAGTTCATGCAGATTTTCTTGACTGAGGCGCGGACTTTCATGTGGTTCCTGATTTGCGGCCCCGCCCTCTTGGAAAAATTCGTCAGGATTTTTCCTTCAAAGCGGCGTGCCGATATAATAAAGAGTGGCGCCTTCTAAGGCGTAAGTAGGATGCGAGCGAGGCTCGCGTTCCATACCCGCGCAAGTACGTTGCGCTTCAGAAACGGTAGACGATTCTACCCTTAGTCAAATCGTACGGCGTCATCTCCAGTTTGACCTCGTCGCCGGGGAGAAGACGAATGCGGTTCATTCGCATCTTTCCGGAGAGATGGCCCAGAATGGTCTGGCCACCTTCTAAACGGATCCTGAACGTCGCGGCAGGAAGACATTCTTCAACGACACCATTCATTTCGATGAACCCCTTGGACACCGATTGTGCGTTGTTGAGAGATGTTTTTCCAGCCATAACGCCTTAGAGTGTACCGTGGACGATAAAAAATCGCAAGCCTGTGGCCTACGACTCTGCGGGACTTTTCCACAAAGCGTTGCCATTGTAGCATTCTCCGTTTATCTGTCAAGGACTTTAAGGTGCCTTGCTGCGGAGGTAGTTTCCCCCGCCCTACAGCACTACCGCTTTAATGCGACGAATGCCGGCCGACGACGCTTCTTCCTTGAGTATCTTGAATGTACCGACCGTAGCAGTGTGCTCCACGTGCGGACCGCCGCAGATTTCCTTGGAGAAGTAGCCGCGCTCTTCGTCTCCGACCGCATAGACCTTGACCTTGTTGCCGAGGGCTGCGTACTTGTCTTCGAACAGGCCGATAGCACCGGCCGCCTTGGCCTCGTCGACGGTGAGCATGTCGAAATGCACGGGCAGGTCCTTGGCAATCTGCTGGTTCACGATGTCCTCCACCTGCGCGATCTGCTCGGGAGTCATCTTGGCACCGTGCGAAAAATCGAAGCGCAGACGTTCGCTGGTAATGTTGGAACCCTTCTGCTCCACGTGATTGCCAAGGACGATGCGCAGCGCCTTGTGCAGCAAGTGCGTGGCCGTGTGCATGCGCACGACAATTTCCGAATTGTCAGCGAGTCCTCCGGCAAACTTCTGCTCGGCGCCGGCGCGGGATTTTTCCTGATGCTTCTTGTATTCCTCTTCCCACTCGCGCGAGCTGACCTTTTTGCCGAGCACCTCTTCGGTCAGTTCCATCGGAAAGCCGAACGACTCATACAGGTAAAACGCGACCGTGCCGGGAATCTCCACGTGCGCCGCGTACTGGTCCTTGAGCTTGTTGGCTTCCTGCAGGCCGCGTTGCAAAGTGGCAGAGAACTTTTCTTCCTCGTTCCTGAGGTCATCCATGATGCGCTGGCGGTTGGTGACGAGTTCACCGTAGTGCTGACCGTACATCTCGATGACCTTGTCGGCGATGGCGCCCACGAATGAATCTTGCGTGATTCCGATTAATCGGCCGAAACGCACTGCGCGGCGAATGAGGCGGCGGACAATGTATCCTTGATCAGTGTTGGAAGGTCCGACGCCTCGAGGATCACCGATGATGAAGGTGGCAGTCTTGATGTGGTCCGCAACGATGCGCATCATGCGCGCAGCCTTTTCGTTTTTCTCATATGTCCGGCCGGACTGTCCCTCGATTACTGCGATGATCGGCTGGAAAAGGTCCGTCTCAAAAACCGTCGGCGCCTTTTGCAGCATCATTGTCATGCGCTCAAGGCCCATGCCAGTGTCGACATTCTTCTTGACCAACGGCTCGAATCCGCCTTCTGCAGTCTTATTGAACTGCATGAAGACGTCATTCCAGACTTCCACATAGCGACCGCAGTCGCAGTTGGGATGACAAGCCTCTCCCCCGATCCAGCCCGCCGCATGTGCCTTGGGATCGGCCAGATTCAGCGTGTCATAAAACATCTCGGTATCGGGTCCGCACGGGCCGGTCTGACCGGCGGGGCCCCACCAGTTTTTGGCTTTGGGATAGGCAAAAATCTTCTCGCCGACCTTGGCATCGATATCGGCCTTCCTGAACTGCGTCTGCCAATGACCGATGGATTCCGTATCCAAGCCAAGCCCCATTTCGGCATCGCCTTCGAATACCGAAACGTACAGGCGCCCTGGATCAAGTCCGTAGCCTTCCGAAGAAGTCAGCAGGTCGTAGCTCCACTCGATCGCTTCCTTCTTGAAATAATCGCCCAACGACCAATTGCCGAGCATCTCGAAAAAGGTGAGATGACGATTATCGCCGACCTCGTCGATGTCACCCGTGCGCACGCATTTTTGCGCGTCAGTAAGGCGCGCGCCTTCCGGATGCGGCTCGCCCATCAGGTACGGCACCAGCGGGTGCATGCCGGCAGTCGTGAACAGCACGGTCGGATCATTTTCCGGAATCAAAGATGCCGAGGGGATGATCTTGTGCCCGCGCTTCTCGAAGAAGGTCAGGAATTTTTTTCGGATCTCGTCTCCAGTCATATCTATATGCACTTGCCGGTCATGTCACCAAGGCAGCGGTAGGCAGCCTCGCTGCCGTTCAGGAAAATCTTATAGAGCGGACGGAAGCGCGCGACGGTGCCCTCGATCTGCGCCTTTATGCGCGGACCGTCGCAAGCTCCGCCGGGCGTGACGGTGCCCTTAAGCCAGACTTCGGTGGTGACGCCGTCAGTGCTTTGGATCTTGTCTATCTGCAACGAGTCGCTGCCGAGCGCGTTGTAGAGCGGTGAATGCGTGCCGCTGTCATGGAGCGAGAACAACGTCAGCAGCGAGTCGTGCACGATGCTGTCGGTAGCGGCGGCCTTGTGTTCCTTGACCAGCGCGACCCTGTCGCTGCAGCCGAAAACGTCGGGAAGGATGACGGCATCAGCTGGCGGCTTGACGGTTCCGCTGAGGATGAAGGCTATGGTCACGTCGTCACTGGCCATCTCGTCGCGTTCGTTCTGCTTGGCCTGTTCCGCCGCTGCGAGCTCGTTGGTTTTTTGTCGCGCCTCGACGGAAGCATCCTGCGATCGGCCGACGGCGCTGCCAGTCTGCTTGACGGCCTGGAAGCAGCCGGCCCCAAGGAGGATAAGACCGACGGGTAGTGCGACCGCGGCGACGACAGTGGAAATTTTCAGCTTCAAATCATTCATAGGATTGTCGTGAATCGTACGGGAAAACAATAGCGAGAAAGACAGTTCCTCGCAAGATGATCCGCGCTAAAGAAAAAACCGCCTCATGATGAAGCGGCGAAGTGCTAGGCGGCCCCGAGCATCTTGAGAATCTTGTACGACCGAAGGGAGAAGTACCCCCAAAGGACGGCGAAGAAGAGGCTCATGAACGAGTTGCCGCCGGCGCCGATCTTGAGGAACAGAACGACTTCTCCCAGGTAGCCGACGGCGACCAGCACGCTGGTGACGAGCGCGATCCAGGCGAGCGCGCGCGTACTTTTATCGAGGCGGCCGGAATTGAGGCGCATGCCCGCCCAAATACCGGCGATCAAAGAGACGACGAAGAACGGCGTTCGCAGCCACAGAAAGAGACCGACGAACTGGTTTGCAAGATTCATGCTGCATCTCCCTGGCCAGACCTTAGCCCAGCCGTCTCAGATGGTCAACGTGCAGCGGCTTCCGCGCGCCGGACGATGACCGCGCCGCCAAGGCAGATATCGCCGTCGTAGAATACCGCAAACTGGCCGGGGGAGATGGCGCGTTGGGAGTGGGCGAAGTCGACGCGCAGTTGGCCGTCGGTTGCGGTGACGGTGCAGTCCTGAAGGGGCTGGCGATAGCGAATTCGCGCTCGGCAACGGAGCGGGAACGTCGGCGGCTCGCCGGCGATCCAGTGCGGTTCTTCGGCGACGAGCGCGGAAGCGAACAGGTCCGCCTCGGCCCGCGAGACGATGACGACGTTGCGACTGAGGTCCTTGTCGACCACGAAGTACGGCGCTCCCCCGCCGATGCCCAGGCCATGTCGCTGACAGATGGTGTACGGCGCAATGCCCGCATGTCTGCCGACGACTTTTCCGTCGATCGTGACGACGTCGCCGGGGATGCCGGAAATTTTTTCTCCGAGGAACTCGCGCAAATCGACCTTACCTATGAAGCAGATGCCCTGACTGTCTTTTTTGGCGGCCGTGGGCAAATCGAACTCGGCAGCCAGGCGGCGCACTTCCGGTTTGGGGAGATGGCCGATGGGAAACAGCGTTTTGGAAAGTTGCTCCTGGGTGAGCTGGTTCAGGAAGTAGGATTGGTCCTTATTCGTGTCGATGCCGGCGAGCAGCGCGAATCGGCCGGACTGTTCGGCAACGCGCGCGTAATGTCCCGTGGCAATCATGTCCGCCCCGCTGTCCAAGGCCTTCCTCAAGAACAGCTTGAACTTCACCTTGCTGTTGCACATCACGTCGGGATTCGGCGTGCGCCCGGCGGCGTATTCGCGAACCATGTACTCGACCACGTCGCGGCGATACTCCGCCTCAAAATCGAAAGTCTCAAAAGGAATGCCGAGCGTGGTGGCCACGCGCAAGGCATCCTGGCGATCCTTCTTCCATGCGCACTCTCCCGTGCAGGGGTCGGCCTCGTCGGACCAGTTCTTCATGAAGGCGCCGGTAACCTCGTGGCCCTCGGCTAACAAAAGCGCGGCGACGACGCTCGAGTCTACGCCGCCGGACATGGCAACCATGATTTTGCGCTTGAGTGCTCCCATAACGAACGAATCTATCATAGCAGGACGGGCGCGACAAGGGGCGCGAGTGCCGGCCAGCTGAGCTTTTTCGCGAAACGAAAAATCTCCTCATCAGGAGGAGATGCGGCGTCAGGACGAGGCAAGATGTTCACGCGTGCACTTTTCCGTTCGCCAGGACTACGAACTCATCCCAGGTCTTGGCGACGGTAAACCGTTCTTCCGCATTGAGATGTCTGGCGATGCCGTCCTCGTCGAAAAGCACGCGCTTGGTCTTTGCGCCAAGTCCCTCGAGCACGCTGATCTTGTCGTCGAGGAACAGGTCGATGCCCAGACGGTCGCAGTAGCCGCGCTTCTCGCCGTCGGTGCCGCAGAAAAAGATGCGTTCGGCGGGAACGGAGTCGTAGACGCGATGACTGAGGAGCCAGTCCTGCGCGTGACGAATGCTGCCGGCGCGACGCGAGGAGACGATGTAGACCTCGGCCTTGAGCGACGGGAGCAGCTGCAACGCCCCCGCCACTGCCGGCGCCTTGCGCGTGAGCGACCCGTACAAGTCGGTTTGCATGGTGTCGAACACTTCACCGGGGACATGCTGGCGCATGATATTGGAATTGGTCTGCCACGGTTCCAGGGCAAAACCATACTCTTCCGCCAGCATGCGCTTATGCTCGCGGTGGTCGATGATGACGCCATCAAGGTCGATGCCAATCCGACGCGGATTCCACATACGGCAGTACGACAACGTATAGATTGAGCATACCCACAGGGCTGGAGGCTGTCACGCACGAGTGACTGCGCAACTTATCCACAACCTCAAACTGCCAAATGGAAGGGGTACGGGGCTGGTTGCGCAAAAAAAACCGCCCCTTCTTAAGGCGCGGTGATGAGCTTCCGTGACTCCTCGGCGTCCAGCCGCCGCATGAAGGCCGCAAGTGCCGAGTCGAGGATGGAAAGGGCGGTCTCCTGCTCGTTCTCCGTGGAGGAGTCGTGCCAGACCATCGACGGGTCATTGTCACAACCGAGCCGCTTCCACATCGACTCATGGGCCTTGAGCAGCTTGCTCAGGGTGTCTGCATTCATGGTCTCGCCGGGCTTCTTGGTGAGCGCTCGGGCGAGCTCGCGATGAATGGCGACTTCCGGTTTGGCCACCAGACAGACGTGGAGATCGAACATCTCCCTGTTGTGCGGCAGCAGGAAGTATCCTTCCACCGCCCTGCGATGTTCCTCGCTGATCTTGCCGTTGGCCACGTAGTACTCCATCCGTGCCACGCAGTCGTAGATGGCACGGTCGAAGATGACGACATGGAAGTCACGATGACCGGGACCGAGCGCGCGTTCGCGAGCGAGCGACAGCGCGTACTCTCCCGTCTGGAAGTTGTACTCCGGCTCGTGACGTTTGATCCATTCGACAACCTCGGCGCCCTCGATGGGCGTGGAAACGGACAGGCCGTTGCGTTTGAAGAAGTGCTTGAGCATCTCCCTCATGGTGCTCTTTCCGGACTTTGGCGTGCCGAAGGTCTCGATCATGAACGGACGAGACAGCAACGACTTGCGCAGCTTCTCGGGATCAAAACGCGACAGCACTTCGGCCGCGCGCGATTCAAGGAACGTGGTGTCCATCCTTTTCTCCTTTCTTCCGCGCTGCGGAAGACTTGTGAGGACGCGACCATCATACATGACCGGAAAGATACTGTTATCCACAAAGCCGCTCGTCAATTTTATATGCAAAAAGCCCAGTTTATCTGGGCTTTTCACGATTCAGGCGTCGAACTTGACAACGACCTCTTTGGCCCTGGCGAAGTCCTCGCGGAGCACGTACAGATGCGTCATGTCGATGGCTTCATTGTACTTGTTGAGCAGCGAAGAGTAGCGCTCAACCGGCTCGTAGTGATGCTTTCCGAAAATCTTGCGACGCACCTGCATGGCACTGTTCGACGCGAGCGGCGTTGCTTTGGAGAGGTACTGGTGTGAAGTGACTTCGAAGCACCACACTCCGGATTCCTTGAACGCCGCGATGACCTTGGTCATCAGTTCCTTTTCTTCGGGCTTGGCATTGGCGGAAGTGAGGATCAATTTCGGCGGCACGCGATTTACCAGTCGGCGCGACCAGACGTTGGCTGGATTCTCGGCGGCCGCGAACAGACGCTCGACCATGGTGCTGTCACGAAGGTGCGAGTAGCCCTCGGCATCGCCGGGAACGGTAAGCGGCAATTCCCCTCCTTCGATGGCGCGCTCAAGAAAGTAATCGAAGGCGATGGTGGTCTTGTGGAGATAGACCTGGAGAAACATGTGATAGCGCGCAAGGAGAAAGTCCTCGAAGGCGCGTACGGCGGTGGAGTCGATGGTGCGTACGAGTCCCTTGTCGGACATTTCGACCACGCCAAGGTTACTGACGAGGTGATCGATGTCGTGCGTGCCGTAGGCCACGCCGGTGTAGTAGGCATCGCGCAGCAAATAGTCCATGCGATCGCAGTCGAGCTCGCCAGAAATGAGCGAGCGCAAAAGGCGATGAATGCCGCGACTGCCTTCGTTCTCGCCAAACCGCTTGCGCCACGACAGCGAAGGCATCACGCCATGATGCACCAGCGCGGCAACGTCCTGAGCCTCGTCTCGCGAAAGCGGCGCGGATGCATCGTCCGCAAGAGCGGCAATCAGCAAAATGCTGTAGTCCTCATGAGTAGCCTGACGTTCCTGTTCTGGCTCGTTGAACCAGTCTCGCGGCAAGGCGAGGTCATTGAACTTGGGCATGAAGCGCTCGGAGACGTGCGAGAAGGGCGGATGGCCAAGGTCGTGCATCAGGCCGGCAAAGCGCAGCACTTGTCGGAAATACGAGAGGTCATCTTCGCCGAAATGCGCGCGCAGGATGTCACCGCTGGTCTCGCACATGCGCGCCCACATGCGGCCGGCCACGTGCATGGCGCCGAGCGCGTGGGAAAAGCGATCATGGGTGGCGCCGGGATACACCAAGTACGTCAAACCGAGCTGTCGCACGTAGCGAAGGCGCTGCACGAAAGGATGGTCGATGACGCGCTTCTCGCGTTCCGAGAAGGAAACGGTCCGATGAATTGGATCTCGGATTTCGAACATATGCTTAGCGAATATACTTCCGATGGCCCAGTCGATAAGCCATGAATCCATGACCGCCCGACCCCCTCTTTGCAACGTACATCATTCCCCGATTCGGGTCGAGGATGGCAGTGGCCAAGGTGCAGCTGTCGCTTTTTCGCGCGGCGATTTTCCGAAGACCGTATTTTACGGATGAAAGTGCCTTTTTGAGGCCGTCGGCCGTGCGCTGTTTCGAAGCGGCCAACAGGAGTTCGAGGGCTGCCCCGCGACTGCGCGAATTCCTGGTCGGCTTCTCCCCCGTCCGATCGAGCGTTCCGGAAACGACGTGGTTGGCGTGCGCAAGCAACCCGTTTGCGCCCATCGTGACTACGGCGACATCGTCCAGGGAGGCCTCGATGACGGAGGCTGCGCGCTCGATGTCAGAAACTGCCATGAGGGCATTCCCCATCAACGGGCGGGGAACATGCATGGCGCGACGGACATCAGCCAGGCGGCGTGAGCGATAGACGTCGCGCAGCACGAAGTTGGTCGGCATGCCTTTTTGTCGCGGAGGAAAGTTGAGGGAGTTTGCGGCAAAGGCCATGCCAGCCGCATTCAGGCCGCAGACCGGTCCTGCCAGGACGTAGGGATAGGTGAGCGCCAAAAACGCCGGCGCGTCATTTGGATGCGCCTCGACGACGATGAGGCGGCTCAGATAGCGTTTGGGATAGTCCTCGTTGTGACCGAGATACGTCCGTTGGCCGACGCGAATCGCGGCGCTCGAGCATTTTTCTGGCGCCCTGCGGAGCGCCATGATCTCCTCGTCGGCAGTCAGAAAAAAAATATCATCGAGATGCAGCCCGGCGCCCTCGGCGATGCCGCGGACTTCTTCCAAATATTTCGGATAGCGACGACGAACCGTCGGCAAAAAATACTTGGCAGCATGGCGCTTGGCATCCTCGATGGTCATCTTGGCGCTCCGCGGATACGCCTTGCAGCTGTCCTCGATGAACGCCAGCAAGATGTCTTTGGCCGCGCGGCCAAAGTCCACGCCCATGTCACGATGCGATCCTCCGGTACTGACTTTGACGAATGAAGACATGGGAACGGGATTCAACGCACGTTATTCTCTATCCAGTACAGGACGTAGTCAAAAAAACCGGGGACTTGTTCCAGCAACTTGGTGCCGTGGCCGCCGTCCACTTGCGCTTGGACCTCTGCATCCTCTTTTATCTGGGCAAGACGAAAGACGGACGAAAGGGAATACGCGTCCTCCGCGCTGGCGGCAAGGAGCAGCTTCTGCGTTCGCGGCATTGCCGCTGCCGACGGCTCGGTGAGCACTCCGTGATAGTCGAGCCCAGGCGACAGCGCCACCACTGCCGGAATGCCCTCATGACCGCCCGCATAGGCGATGGCCAGGTTGGCGCCGATGCTCGCGCCGACAAGCGCAATTTTGGTGAGTACAAACCCCTTTTCCATCAGCCAGCGAACGGCCGCATCGACGTCACGCGATTTTTCCTGATGCTGCTTGTCACTGAAGGCGTTGCGATCGAGAACCGTGCCGTGCGGACCAACGGTGCTTTCGCCATGGCCCCGGAGATCGATTGCCAACGTGGCAAAGCCGTCACCGGCCAACCGGTCCGCAAGCGGCCGCCAACTTTCCCTGGCGGCAGGCATCATGTGCAAAAAAAGCGCGGCCTTTCCCGCATGCGCCCCCTGCCCGTTCCCCTCCTGATAATCGCCGACGACGGTCACTCCGTCATCGGTCAAAAAAGTGATTCGTTCCATAGTACCTCAGCGCTTCTTTTTTACCGCCGGCGGCGGCGGTACCAAGTTCTTGCCCAGACGATATTCCGCCATGAAATCATTGACCACGTTGGCGCCGATGAGATAACCGAGGCTGCCGCCAATTTCGCCTCTGGCAGCGGCAGTCGGAATGCCCACGTAGGCGCCATCGGCGTTGAAGACCGCGCCCCCTGACGCGCCGCTGTCGATCAGTGCCGAAGTCTTGATGAGCTCGTTGCCCACGCGGCCGCTCACCACGCCGGAAGTGAAGGTGAAGGTTTCCGCGCCCAGGCCGGGATAGCCGCCGATGAAGACCGGATCGCCGATATTGAGCGCCAAGGACGCATCCTTGGCTCCAGCCAAGTCGAGTGCCGCAAACGTCTTGGGCAGCGGATCACCGTCGATTTGCTCGGTGATTTTCAGAAGCGCGAGGTCGACGCTCTCGCGCATGGCCACCACGCTGCCGATGTAGGCGATCTTCGGCGCGACATGCAGGTCGTTGGTGAAACCGACGCCGCAATAGCGGATGAGCGACTTGTCATCGCTGACCAGCACATGATGATTCGTGACGATGAGGCCGGACGGATCGATGACGGTGCCGGAGCCGGTATAGTAAATGTCAGGGTTGACGTTGTCGATGCAGACAATCTCGACTATCGAACCAAGGACGCTCTCGATCGGGAACGGCGACTTGGAGACGGCCGTCTTGGCACGCTGATCGCCTGCCATCTGCCGCTCGTCGATGGTCCGGAGCTGCTCTTCGATCTGCGCCACGTCACCGGCGCGTTCGGCACGAATCTCCCCCACCTGACGGTTGAGCAGAAGTTGGAGGCGGTGCGCCTCGGCCTCGGCGCCCCCCTGACTCACTGCCAACTGATTCATGCGCTCGGC
This sequence comes from bacterium, assembly GCA_023246195.1. Taxonomy (GTDB): domain Bacteria; phylum Patescibacteriota; class Patescibacteriia; order SG8-24; family SG8-24; genus JAHFIW01. Next base: position 23,048 of record JAHFIW010000007.1, on the reverse strand, counting down.
ACTGAGGAAGAGTACGCCGAAAAGCGTCACGAACGCGGCGGTCATCGCGATGAGCAACGCGCAACGGAGATGAAAACGGAAGGTGGGGTCGAGATGAAAATGAAGTCGCATCGGAGTTTGGCGCATCGCGCGACGCGCGTTGAACTCGCCTTAGAACTTGATGACTTGGCCCGGCTGCCAGCTGCCGGCAGGAGCATCGGTCGGCGCAGGCGGCTGCGCGGGAGGTTGCTCCGGCGGAGTTGGCGGTTTTTGTTCCGGAAGTTTCGGCATCGGTGCCGCCGCAGGCTTTTCGGCGACCGGTCTTTCGTCCATGACGTTTTCGATGGCAGGCGAAACGCCGAACGGTTCGGCCTGGCGGACCGGTTCACTGCCGGCTGATTCCTTTTGGACGACCGGGGCGGATTGCGCGCCCTGTGCCGTCTCGACCTCGCGCCTGGCAATCGGCTTTTCGGCAGTCTTCAAAATTTCGCCTGCGACATCGTCTTCGGCGCCGCCGATGACAATGCGCGGCTTGTGGCTGCTCGCGGGAATACCCGTAAGCTGTTCGGCCGTGGCCGCGAGCTGCGGCTTGGGCAGCGACTTCTGCGCGGAACGATTGAACGGGACGCTTTCGGCTCTCTTCGGCGTCGCGTCTTGGCGCGAAGGTAACGTTCCGAGAGAAACGGGTTTCACGTCCGCAGTGCCGGGAGGCGCCATTTTTGCCTGCTGAGCGGAATTGACCTTTGGGGGCGGTGCCTTGGGCTGCGACTGTTGCGGCTTCGGCGGCACGATGGCGGGAGATTTCTGAATCGCTCTCACGACAGGTGCGGGCGCGGGCACGACCTTGATCGATGCTGGCGCGGAAGTCCTGGGAAGCAAGCCCTTCTGCTTCATTTCCAGATGTTCCTTGCAAAACCACGGCTTGGACCAATCCGGCTCAAACGTCAATTCGGAAATCTTTTGACAAACGGAGCACGGAACCTGAAACTCCGCCTTCTTTTTCTTTTTTGCTCCGCCGCCGAAACCGCCGCCGGCAGGCTGAGCCATTTCTCCGACATCCGGCGAAGTCTTGGCAAGCTCCTCGATCTTTGCCTCGATGGCAGCAGACTCCTCATCTTCGGTCATGAGCGTCTGGCCCGTGTCGACCGTACCGAAGCCGCTCCATTTGATGACCCTGTCCTCGATGACCTTGCGCGGAGTGGAATAACGCTCGCGCGAAACCCTAATGACCTTTTCCATCGAGCCGGTGTTCTCGGCAATGGGGGCGAGCGTGTTGGCAGAAAACGGCTCTGAAGAGGCGCCGTCGATCATCAGCTTGAGGTAGATCTCGAATTTCTTGAGATTGACGAGGTCTTCCGGAGTGAAGCGCGGCATGAACTCGTTCTCCATGAAGGACGCGTCGGCCGCGCCCACGCGGAACGCGATGATCGTGCCGACGTTGCCGAAGACCGCCGCACGCACTTCCTCTTCGAGTTGCTCGATGTACTGGTGCGCGACGATAAGCGCCAGCCTGTATTTGCGCGCTTCCGAGAGGATGTTGGCGAACGACTGCGTGGCAAAGTTCTGGAACTCGTCGACGTAAAGATAGAAATCCTGACGATCCTCCTCGGGCATGTCCACGCGCTCCATCGCGGCGAGCTGGAGACGGGTGATGATCATCGCGCCGAGCAACCGCGAGTTCTCCTCACCGACGCTCCCCTTGGAAAGATTGACGATGAAGATCTTCCGCGTGTCCATGATTTCGCGGATGTTGATGGTCGATTTCACCTGGGCGACGATATTGCGGATGATGGTCGCCGAAAGGAATTGACCGACCTTGTTCTGCAGCGGCGCAACCGCCTCGGTACGGTACTTTTCGCTGAACGAGGCGAACTCCTTCACCCAGAACGTCTTCACTACCGGATCCTGGATGAGCGAAACCACGCGACCGCGATATTCCTCGTCGGAAAGCAGGCGGTTGATGCCCAACAGCGTGGAGCCGGGGAAATCCAAAAGCGCCATGATGGTGTTGAGCAGGATGTACTCCATGCGCGACGACCACACGTCCGGCCAAATCTTCTTGAAGACGCCCATCAGTCCGGAAGCCACGAGATGCTTCTGGCTCTCATCGACGGTCTCAAGGATGTTAAAACCGACCGGAAACTCCATGTCCGTCGGATTGAAGTACACCACGTCGTTAATGCGATGCGGCGGGATGAAATCAAGGAACTTCTTTGCCGAATCGCCGTGGGGATCGATGTACGCGAGACCGTGCCCGGCATAAATGTCACCGAGCACCATGTTCTCCAAAAGGGTCGTCTTGCCCATGCCCGTCTTTCCGATCACGTAGACATGGCGGCGGCGGTCATCGGTCTTGATGCCGAATTTCCGACCTTGATTGCGAAAATTGGTCTGTCCGAAAAGGACGACCTCATTCTCGTGATCATGTTCGTATGGAGGAGGAACGGATGCACGCATGGTCGTGTGCTGTTAGCCGAATGGAAGGTTGTCGGGCAGCCCGTCGCCATCCTCGTCACCACGAGACTTCTTCTCGTGCTTAGGCGGGGCCTTGATCTCCACGGAAGAGAAGCGGCCCTCGGTCGGCAGCGCCGACGGCGGCTCGGCACGTTTGGCCTCGGTCTTCTTCACCAGAGGAGCCTTCACGGTAAGCATCGGGAAATGATAAAGGGTTGCCAGCTCCTCGATGTTGAGAGCGAATGACGAGGCGCCCTTGCTGCTGCGATTGCGATAGTTGCGGAGAATGGCAGTCTTCAGCGCATTTTCGCTCAGGCGCTGCCAGGGATAATCCCCCTTCGGCGTGACCGGACCATACCCCTTGAACGAGTTCATGTTGATGGACGTGAACTGGCTCAGGGCGCCCTTGAACTGCGAGATACGACCCTTGTTGAAGACGTTGCGCTTGCCCACGTAGACCAGGCGCAGCTTGCACATGAAGCCGATCTTGGCGAGCTTTTCCTCGATCTTCTCGAGCACCTTGCGCTCTCCCGGCGACAATTGCGTCATCTTTGGCGTCTCGGCCTTGTCTGACTTCTTCGCGTCGGCATGCTCGCCTCCCATGACCTGATTCTTGATTTCACCGAGCAGATGCAATGGCACCTCGAGCGCATGGTCGACGGCTGACTTGTGGACGATTTTCTTCTTGCCGAGAATCTTATCGACGACGTCCTGCCCCTTCTTCTGCCACGAATCGTCGGTCGGCGTGACTCGTATCTGAAACCAGAGCTGTTCGCCGAATTTGAGACTGCCCATCACCTCGAGAATCGCGGACATCGGATCCTTGAAGGTCATTTCTTCGGCGGCCTTGTCCTCGAAGTCGGTGAAGGTGCGGATGGGATAGGCCTCGTTCTTCTTGAGGACGAATTCGGTGCCGAAACAGTCCCACTCGGCGTCGGGGTACTGCTTGGGAACCTTGTCTGCATAGTCCTGCACCTCGGCGATCTCGGCTTCGGGGTACTGCGAGTAGATGGACGACTCCACCAAATCGCGAAACTTCTTGGGAGTATGAATCAGGTACTGCACGTAACCGTCGATGGAGATGATTTCGAAACTGAACGACGGGGTGAACTTACCGTGCCAGTATTTTTCAATATTGTCCGTACCGGAATGCGCACCGGACATGTGCGTGAAGAGCTGTTCGGCGGCCTTCGGCGTCTGCTCGTTGTTCCTGGGAATATCAACGGCCAGCACGGTGAAATCGAGGCTCGCGCCGTACTTTTCCTGGCGAGATTGCACCCACAACAGCCAAAATCCCTGGAGCAATACGAAGAGTACGATGATCCATCCGCCATCCAAAAAAAGCCTTACCAGCATCATGGGAAACGACATGTTTCCCAGCTGAATGAAGTAGTCGAAGTTGATGGAGAGACTTGGCATGCCTTAACAAAGCGAAAAAATCAGGTCCGTGTACACAGGCTTTACTCCGTTAGCGTAGCAGAAATAAGGCAAAAGGTCGAGGACTAAAAAATCCGCGCTCTTTCGGAGTCACGGATTGAAGTCGGTCTCCCTGTCACGGTTGAGGATTTCGAGAGCGCTCGCGTATCAGCAACGCGCTTGCGACGGATGTGAGCGCCACGACGCCGACGCATGCCGCGACACTTGCCTGATAAAGAAGCAGCGCCGGCGCTGCAGCAAGGCACAACATCAGCGGAGCATAGAGTCCGGGAAGCGCGTAGGTCCTTTTTGCCACGGCAGTAATGATTCCCAAGACGATCACCATGACGGAGACCGCGACGAACACGGCCGACAGCATCTCCGTGTCTCCGGCGATCGGATCGAAGACGGCGCTGCGCAGGAAGGCGACGGAAAGGGACTCCGCGAGGGAGAGTGCCGACACCAACGCGGCGTTCATCACCAAGGAACCGCCGACGGCGACGGCTCGGCGCATCGAAGCAGGGTCGCGCGGCAGAAACATCAGGACGACAGATGCCACGAGAGCGCTCGCGAGCAGGATGGCGCTGGACAGCAATCCCCTGTCGACGGGATCGTCAGCCGATATGGCACACGCGGAAATGGCAGCGGCAAAGGCGATGATGCCGACGGGCAACAGGAACGCCAGCACGACGCGGTCATCCACGCGCAAACGCCCTACGAACGCGGGCAGATACTCATCATCAGAAGAGTCTTTTTGGGACACCGTATGGATCTCCTTGGACGGACGGGATGAAAAGGAACAACGCCAGCATCCTAGCAGGAACGCAGGAAAACAAAAGCGCCCGGCGCAGAGGCCGGACGTTCTTGCGTGACGCCGATTTAGCGCAACGACTTCTTCTGCATGGCCACCAGCATCGGGGAAGCCAGGAAGATAGACGAATACGTACCGGCAATGAGGCCGATGATGAGCGTGAAGGCGAAGGCGTGCAACGACGCGCCGCCGAGGAAGTAGATGGAGATGAGCGGGAGCGTGGCCGTGAGAGAGGTGTTGATGGAGCGCGAGATGGTCTCATTGACGCTGCGCTCGACGATTTCCTCGAAGTTCCCGCCGCTCTTGAGCAGGTTCTCGCGAATGCGGTCGAACACCACGATGGTGTCGTGCACCGAGAAGCCGAGCACGGTCAGGATGGCAGCCACGAAGGCCGAGTCGACTTCCGCATGGGCAAAGTGGCCCAAGAGCGCGAAAGCGGCCAACGGCAGCAGCATGTCGTGCAGGACGCCGACAATCAACGTGACGAGGCCGTACTTCCAGGACGCCACCGGGCGTGACACCTTTCGGAAGGCATATGCCACGTACGAGGCGATGCCGAGAAGCACGAGGAGAATCGACCAAATGGCATTCTGGCGGAGCTCGCCTCCGACGGTCGGGCCGACGGACTGGAAGCTGTGCTCGGTCACGTCGCCGAACTTTTCCTTGAACGCAGTCAGCACCTTCTGATGCGCGGTTTCGTCGAGCGTCTCCAGACGAACGAGCATCTGCGTGTCACCCTCGGTCTGGGCGACCGAGTTGCCCAGCGACATGGACTGGATGACGTCACTCACCTGCACCGGCGTGGGGCGAGTCTTGAACTCAAGTTCCATGAGCGAACCGCCCGTGAAGTCGATGCCGAACTTGAGCGGGATGAAATACAGCACGGCGAAGCTCGCGATGATGAGCGCGCCAGAGAACGTGAACCAGATGTTGCGGTTCTTGATGATGGGAAGCTTCATAGGGATATCAGGATTGTCAGGCTATTTTGAACCCTTGGCTTCATTTACCCCGAGCACTTTGGGCTTGCCGTGAAGGCCCGGCATGTAGAGCCAGGTGTTCTTGAAGATGCCCCAGCCGGAAACGAGGCGAAGCAGCGTGCGGCTGACGGTAATGGCCGAGAACATCGAGACGAGCACGCCAAGCGCGAGGTTGAGCGCGAAACCCTTAATGAGGCTCGAGCTGGTGTAGAACAGGATGACGCAGGAGATAAGCGTGGTGAAATTGGAGTCGCGGATGGAATTCCAGGCGCGCTTGAATCCCTCATCGATGGCAGAACCCAACGTGCGGCCGCGCTTGAGCTCTTCCTTCATGCGCTCAAAGATGAGCACGTTGGCGTCCACGGCCATGCCTACCGACAAGATGAAACCGGCGATACCCGAAAGCGACAGGGTAACGGGGACAAGCTTGTAGAGGGAAAGGTTCATCGCGGCGTAGAGACAGAGCGCGAAGATGGCGATGAGGCCGGGCAGGCGGTAGTACATCAGCATGAACAGCGCCACGATCAGGAAGCCGATGAGACCGGCATGAAGCGACTTGTCCAGCGAATCCTTACCGAGCGAGGCGCCGACGGACTGCTGGCTCTCGAGAGTGATCGGCACGGGAAGCGCGCCGGCATTCATGCGGCGCACGAGATCCTTGGCCTCGGCGATGGTGAAGTTGCCGGAGATGACGGCGCTGCCGCCGGTGATGGCCTCGTTCACGTTCGGCGTGCTGATGGGCTTGCCGTCGAGGAAGATGCCGACGGGCTTGCCGACGTTGCGAGTGGTAATCTCGCCGAACAGCTTCTTGCCTTCATCGTTGAACTCCAGCGAGACCTGCGGCTCGTTGGTGGTGGAATTGAACTGCAACGAAGCCTTCTTGAGGTTTTTTCCGGAAAGCTGGGTGTTCTTCCACTGATCGGGCTGCGGCAGATAATCAGAAGCCGATTTGAGGGGGAAGATGATATCGCGCAGATGGTACTCATACTCGGCAGTCTGCTTTTCAGCGACCTTGAGGATGAGGTGGTAGCCGAATTGCGTCTCGACCACGTCGGAAATTTCGCCGTCCTTCAGGCCGTAGGCGGCATCGGAGAACGGCTTGACCATGGTGGAGCGGCTGAAGAAGCCGAGGTCACCTCCCGTAGAGGCATTGCTGGCATCGTCGGAGTTTTTCTTGGCAACGTCAGCGAAACTGGCCTTGGTAATGGTCTTCTTGAGGCTGTTGACCAACGTCAGAGCCTCTTCCTTGGTACGTTCATTGGTGCAGCTGGCCGCACCCTTATAGCAGATGAGGATGTGGCTGGCTTGCACCTGCAGGCCTGACTTTTCTTCGAGCTTGACCACGTTGTAGCCGTTGTCGGCCTTGACGGGTTCCCAATAAACGGTACCCGCCTTCAACTTGGAAACAGCATCGACAATCGGCTTGTACGGACCGTCGCCCTTGACCCAGCCGATGTCACCGCCCTTACCCTTAAGCGGACCTTCACCGGCTTTTGCGTCAGCAAGAGCGGCAAAATCAGCGCCCGCCTTTTGGGCATCGCTCAAGGCAGCTTTGGCGTCAGCGAGCATCTTGGCGTTGTTGGCATCCATGTCCTTCTTCTCGTCGGCAGTGAGGTCGCGGACCGGCGCGTTGTTGCCAGTCTCCTTGAACTCCAGAATCGGCGTCTCGCCGATGAGCTTGATGGCCTGAGTGATGTCCTTCACGCCGGCCAAGTCGACGATGAGGCGCCAGGCCGCACCAGACTTGTTGACCTGCACGATAGGCTCGGACACGCCAAAGGCGTTGACGCGGCGCTCGATGACGTCACGCACGCCGGCCATGGCCTCAGTGCGATCGGCTTCTGCGACGTCCTTCATGTCGGCGACGTACACCAAATGCGTGCCACCCTGAAGGTCGAGACCGAGACGATAAGGCACGTTCCAGAAGTGCGGAACGCGAATCTTGCCGGACACCTTGGCGCCGGAGAGCTGACCGTTAATCCAGTCGGCACCCGAATTCCAATATGCCGGGCTGCTCAAGTTGCCCGCGAGCACGAGCAGCACGAGTACGAAAAACGTGGCCTGGCGGACCTTTCCGCGAGGTGTCTGAGGAACGAAGATCGAACCGATGAACGAGCCGACTTTTCCGACAATGGATTTGGCCATACAACTGTATCGTGGACAAAAAAGAAAACTGCGCACATCTATTCACAGATGGCACTTATGCTAATGGACTATGCTTGTTTTTGCAATGGCGACCCGAAACATCGCTAAATATGGTGAGAAACGATTAAAAAGCGGCCCGCACGAGGCGAGCCGCTTTTCCCTTGCTAGACGACCTCCGTTTTTGAATGCTTGTTCGCCAGCTGCCCGCAGGCCGCATCGATGTCCTCCCCGAACGTGATGCGATGAGTGACGGACACGAAAGCCTTCTTCATGTAATCGAGAATCTCGGTGCGGCGATCGCGCCCGGTCGATACGAAAGCTCCTGTGGTGTGATACTTGATGAGGTTCAAATGATAGAGCGGCTTTTTGAGCAGCACGGCCAGTTCGGTGATGACTGCGGGCGTGTCGTTGAGTCCGTCGATCAAAAGATATTCGAACATGACCTTGCGTCCGGTCTTGGCAATGTAGGCATCGATGGCCGGCATCAGCTTGGCGAGCGGATAGGCGCGATTGACCGGCATCAGTCTGGTGCGCAGTTCGTCGTTTGGCGCATGAAGCGATACGGCGAGATTCACCTGAAGAGGCTCATCGGCCATTCGATGTATCCCGGCGACGATGCCGCACGTGGAGATGGACATGTGACGCGCGCCGAGCGCCAGCCCCTTCTGATCGTTCAAGATGCGGATGGCGGCCATGACGTTGTCGTAGTTGTGCATCGGCTCACCCATGCCCATCATCACCATATTGGTGACGCGCTCCCCCTTTGCCGCCAGCTGACGGCTGAAATGCAGGACCTGCGCGACGATCTCGCTGGTAGTCAGGTTGCGCTTGAGGCCCATGGTGCCGGTGGCGCAAAACGTGCAGGCCATCGGACAACCGGCCTGCGATGAAACGCAGACGGTGTTGCGGCCGTTGGAATGACGCATCAGCACGGTCTCGATGAGGTTGCCGTCGGTGAGTTTGAGGGCGGCCTTGCAGGTGTCGCCACGTTCGGATTCGGACTCACGGACCACCTCAAATTCGGAGATTGGTATTGTGGCATTCAGCTTTTCGCGCAATGCCGGCGGCAGGGCCGTAGCCTCGTTCCAATGCGAAACGAGCTGCCGGAACACGGCATCTTTGGCCTGGGTGAGGCGGTAGGGCTTCTCCCCCATTCCCTCGAGCGCAGATTGGAGTTTTGCGACATCCATATGACGTGCCACTATAACGGAAAATGACGAGTTTGGCAAGGGGGTACGACCGCATCCCCGTTGACCGTACGTCATCACCCCAGTACCCTAGACACGCGACATCCATGCCGCATTCAAAGGAGCACTTTTCAATGCGCAAGCTCATTTTCGCCTTCATTGGCCCCAGCGGCTGCGGCAAAACCTCCATCATCGAAGCGCTGCTCGAAAAGTACGGGCATCGGCTCAGCTTCGTGAAAACGGTCACCACGCGACCGCCGCGTTCGCCTAAGGAGCACGCCCTCTACACCTTCGTGTCGACGATGGAATTCATGGACCTGCTGGCCGATAAGCGGCTGCTCCAGAACGGCAAGGCATTCTACGCCGAAAACTGGTACGACAACGACCGTGCCGACATCGACACCATCTTCGCCGCCGGAAAGATCGGCATCTGCGCATTGCTCGAGAACAGCATCGCCACCTTCCGCGAGGCGGGCTACGAGGTCGTGACGATCAGGGTGAGGCCGATCGGCGGCCACGACGGACGCACGGAAGCGCGCCGCATCGCCGACGAAGAGCGCGAACGCAACGGCCCGACACCCGACGCGGTCATCGAAAACGACTTCTCCGATCCGCACGGTCTCGTACGCGCCGTCAACGGCGCAGAAGCGATCGTCCGTCGCTACGCCTAAGGCGGTCTTCGCGGGCACGCGCAAACGCCCCGGTTTTTCCGGAGCGTTTTTCTTTTACTTCCTTGCCCTAAAGTCATGCGATGTCCTTTTTTTCTTCCGGCGGACAACCCGCAACCGAACCCGTTTCCGCACAGACAAAATCAAAATGGATGTCCAGGTTCTTTTTAACGATATGCGCTGCCGACTGCACCTCGTATTCCCTCATCAACACGGTAGGCCCTTCACCCCCCCCACGCCGAGAGAACTTCTTACGAATAAAAAATGGACCGCCGTTCAGTCCATCGTACGCTCATTTTGTCACGAGCAGGTTGGCCAGCGCGATGACCTTGTCCTTCTGCGGACCGGTCACGCAGACGTAGTAACCGGGACGCGTCATGCAGGCATTGGTACGTCCCGCAAAATCGCTGACTTGCATCTGCGGCATGGAGAACGCCGGCGCGTAGGTCATCGGGAAGATCGATACGGCGACCAGGTCAGCCGTGCCGCCCCATTCCGCACGAGGCGGCGTGAGCGTTTCCTTGACGCGGAAGTATACGTTTGGCGGCTGATACCCGCCGCTTTGCGAGGCCTGAACGATAACGCCGGTAAAACCAACGGCGGTCAAGTCGGCCACGGAGACCGTTGGCGCTGACGGCACGGGAACCTGCGCCATCGCGAACGTGGACGGCAAAAGCATCAGCATTGCCGAAAACGCCGCGCCGACAGTGACAATCCCCTGTTTGATTCGCATAGGCATCAAGGACGTATAAGCTGTTTCCAGCATACCACCTTTTGACGTACGTGAGAATCAGCGGCTCGTCTCATCTCGCGGCATTTTCACGAGAGCCTTTTCGCCCAAGGAAACGGCGACAGCGACGACGACGCAGATGACGAAGCTTCCGAAAATATCGATGAAAGAATGCACGCCGGCAGCGACGCGAGATACGCCGATTGCCAAAGCGAGGACGTACAGCACCGTGCCGAACTTCTTCTCGATGTGAAACACCAGCGCGGCCACGGCGAAAGCCAACAGCGCGTGATCCGACGGAAAGCCGTTATCAGCCGCATGCGCAATCAGCGGGATGAAATGGCCGGAAACGAAAGGACGCGGGTCGTAGAAAAAGTACGAACCCAGCTTCGCGACCGCGAAGGTCACGGGCAGGCTAAAGAGCGCAAAACGCGCCATTTGGTACTTGACCGGCCTGTCCATCTGCAGGAAGAAAATCCCCGCGATCAGGAGCAGTACGTATATCAGGTATTTGGCGCCGACAATGGTCAGGAAGTGCATGGGGAAGATACTAGCAGATTATCGTCTTGTGGCAATGCCGCCTCCGATTACGCTACTTTTTCTTCTGCTCGATTTTGCTGCCGATGTTCTTGAGATCCCTGTCAAAATTGCCCATCTCGCGCTCCACCCAAATTGCCAAATCGTTGAGGTTGGCGACTTCTTCCATCGACAACGTCCTCGGCTTCGTGTCGGCGATGCAAAGCGTCCCGACGCGCTGACCGTCGAAGTGCAGCGGACGACCCGCATAAAACACGATGTGCGGAGGATTGACCACGAGCGGATTGTCGATAAACCGCTCGTCCTTCCGGGCGTCTTCCACGATCATGGTCTTCTCTTCAAGGATCGCATGACCGCAAAAGGACACCCCGCGTCCCGTTTCACGCGTCGTGCCCATGCCGAAGCAGGACTTGAACCACTGCTTATCCTCGGCGACGAACGAGATGAATGCCATCGGTACGCCGAAGATGCGAGAAGCCAAGCTCGTAATGCGATCAAAGCGATTTTCAAAATCCGTATACAGCAGGCCGAGCTTATCAAGGGCCGCCAACCGCTGCTCTTCATCGGACGGTATCTTTGGAGCGATCATGCGATTGACGGATAAACGTCAGCTTAAGTATAGCGCACGCCCGCATTTTAACGAAGAGCGGACGGGTTGCGAGACGGCACAATAAAAATCCGCCACAGAAGCGGCGGACTTTTATGTCGGATAATCTCAGCAACTGAGGATTACGCCTTGGATGCCTTGCGAGCGGCGACAAGCGCGTCCTTCGCGGACTTCACTGCGGCGGAGTAGGCGGCCCCGGCGGCATCGACCGCGGACTTACGCACGGTCTTGTCGCCAGCCATCGTCGTTTTGTACGCAGTCATGGCAGCGTTCATGGCGTCCTTACCGGCCTTCTGGGCGGCGGCGACGGCATCCTTAAAGGACTTGTCGGCGGCCTTGAGGTCGGCGGACGTTCCGGAACAACGTGCCTGCCAAGTGGCGAAGGCGGCGTCCACGGCATCGCGGCGGGTCTTGGTGGCCGCGTCGATTGCGGCCTGGCGAGTCGCGAGCGCCGCAGTCCTGGCGTCATCAAAAGACTTGGTGGCAGCAGTGACCGCATCGCGGCGGGTCTTGGTGGCCGCGTCGATTGCGGCCTGATAAGAGGCAACGGCAGCCTTCAAGTCGGCGGACGAATACCCCTTAAGATCGCGCTTCTGACGGATCAGTTGGATCTTGGCGTCCTGCTCAGCCTGCTTGGCTGAGAGCCTGGCAAACTGCTCAGCCTGGCTCTTCTGAAGCCTGGCGTCGGCGTCGGCGCGGTTCTTGGCGAGCCTGGCGTCGGCGTCGGCGCGGTTCTTGGCGAGTTTCAGGGCGGCATCGGCCGTCTTGGCATCGCACTTCTGCTGAGAAGTCAGCGCGCTGGATGACGGAGCGCCGGCACCGGTCGAGGTCGTAGCGGCCATGACCGGCATGGCAAGAGTAAGAAGCAGGGCGGCCGAAATGGCGCTGGCTGCAAGGGACTTGTTGTTGCGCATATGGGTATGCAAACGCTTTATAAGACGATTAATATTCTCTCCACCGTAATACGACGGACGATCGGACTATTTCTTACGGCCCGCTCAGACGAAGCCGGGAAAATAATCAGTCTTGATGTTCTTGTGACTTACGCCCATGGCCGCAAGGGACGATTCGAAGGCGGTGACCATGCCATGAGGTCCGGAAATGTAGAATAATCGATCGGCGTAATCGGGAATCTCCTCTGCGATGGTCCTGGCATCAAGCATGCCGAGCGGGCCGTTCCAATTCGGCGGCGCTTGCGCGACTTCGGACAGCGCATACGACGTCTTCATGCCGATGACGGTCCTGGCCTCGTCGAACACGTCGCGATAAGCGATATCCTCGACGGTCTTGTTGGCATACAGCAGGACCACGTCTCGTGATTCGCCCCTGTCAATGAGGGATTGCACCATGCTTCGGAACGGCGTGACGCCGATGCCGCCCGCGACGAAGGCCAGCTTCTTGCGCCGATTGCGAGGAAGGACAAAGTCTCCGGCAATCTCGCCGGCCATGATGACGTCGCCGCGAACCATGTCGCCCATCTGCTTTTTGAAGCTGCTCGGTTCCAGGCAGAACTTGATGCCGACCTTGACCATCCGGTCTTCTGGCGATGAGGACATCGTGAAGTAGCGCCGTACGCCGCGATCATCCGGACTGCGATGCGGCAACGTCCATTCCATGTACTGCCCCGCGCGGAACGGCACGGGCCGAGGCGAGGAAAAGACGAATTCGAACGAATCCCTGGAAAGTTGGACCCTCGACGTGAGCGTCAGCAGGTGTTTTCCGGTAGGACTCACCGCGTAGGAAAAAAGGTTGCCGACGACAAGCGCGAGTTCCGGCGTCGAGTAGACTGCGCCGACGTGGATAGCCGGCGCGGAAAGGAACCCGACGAACGCCCCATAGGCAATGCGCAGGGAGCGCGTCGGCGGGGTCGTCAGCGGCTCGGTCAGCATCAGCGTCGCGAAAAAAATCAGCGGCGTATGCAGGACCGCGCGCTCCATCGAAAGGAGCGCGCTGCCCGACGAGGCTGTCACGGCACCGGTGACCAACGCGGCGGCAAAGAAGGACCAGACGAGGTCTTCCCTGCGGATCTTCCGTACGATCATGGCGCCGCCGATGGCCACGGCAGGCAACATCGACATGCTGCCCACCCACCAGCTCGCCGACTGGCCGACGGCAACGGCCGTGATGACCACGGCAAAAGCCGCGGGATTGAAGACGTGGTCGCGATCAGCGGCAATGACGTATTTTGAAGCCATGGCCAACAGCGAGGCCCAAACGAGAAAGCCGAGTCCCGGCAGCTGAAACGGCACGATCGGCGAAATGATCAGCGCCAGTATGAGCGCGGTAATGATGGCTGATTCGCGGTTCACCGGAGCCTTCATGATACGGGCGAACACGACGTTGGAAAGGATGCAGGTCGCCGTAATGACCGCAGTCGAAAGGATCAGCGCAACCGGACTGAACGGCAAAATGCCGAGTCCTCCAAGTACCGCACCAAGCGCGAGCTCGGCGACACAGACGTACAGCACCAGCCGATACATCGTCGTTCTGTTGAGGAGTCGGTCGATGAGTTCAAGCATGGGAAGACGAATCAATGACAAACCGCTGAAAACCGTCGGTCATGGTGGCAATTCCGGCCGCATCGACGAGATACCCCTCGAGTCCCGCAACTCGTCCGATGAAAGAGATGCCCTCACGACCCATGGCGAACGCGGCGGTAGCAAAACGGTCTGCCTCGTAGATGTCGGGACCGATGACCGTAAGGCTGACGATATCCATGATCGGCTCCCCTTTTTTGCGCGGGTCGTAGATGTGCTGGCCGCGGAGATACGTTCCGGACGTGGCAATGCCGGCGTTTTCGATTTGCAAGACCTTCACCATGCCGGTGCCGCCGAACGGATTGCGGATGCCGACGGTCCACGGCCGACCTTGCGCGTTACGCCCGTGCGCCTGAATGTCGCCGCCCGCGTCGACGTAATAGTTTTCGTACCCCATCGACGAAAGGAGCGCGGCCGCATCACGAATCGCCATGCCCTTAACCAAGCCAGCCGGCTCAAGACGGCCGTTGCGGTCAACGATGTCAAAGGCCCCGCCGGTCAATTGCCTGGTCTCTTCACAGCGCGCAAGCACGTCGCGCATTTCGGGACTGCATTCGTCCAAGCTGATGCGTCCGTCGTTCAGTTTCGAGATCTCGCTGGTAGTCTTGTAAGTGCTGAAACGCTCGTCAACCTGGCGAAAGTGCTCGAAGACCCGCTCGAGAGCGGAAACATCAGCGCCCGGGTCGGCGACGTCTATCGTGATGGGCATGCCCATCATCATTCTTGATTCGCGCATACTAATTGCGTGCCAGTGCCAACGCCGAGGACAGCGAATCGCGGAAGGCCATGCTCGAATCGGTCGCGCCGGAAACGAAATCTATCTGGGCGTTTTGCGCCCGAAGAGCCTCGGAGACCAACGCCGGCATGGCGATGCTGTTGATGTAGACCGAGCGGTTCCGATCACTGGGATGATCAAGGATTTGCACGTCGGCAAGCCGGCCGCCGCTGATGACTGCGGCGACTTGCACGTAGCCGTAATACGCGTCTCCGGGAGTGCCGCGATAGGTACCGTCGGCATACATGCCGCGGGGCTTTGGAGGCGCAACCGGCTTTGGCGCCGGTGCGGGTTTGGGCTTCACGATCGGCTTTGGTGCTGCCACCGGAGCGGGTTGTCCGGTCGGCACGTTCGCGGCCGGCACGGACGGCTGCGGCGGGTCAACCTGCGCCGGCGAGGAAGGCTGCGGCGCGGGCAACACGCGGGAATCCGGAGCGATCATGGCCACTGCGGCCCCGTCCTTAGCGGATTGCGCATTCGCGTACCAGACGTACGCACCGAACGTCAATGCAAGGAAAAGTGTCAGGTAAAATTTTCGCATACGATAAACTGAAAGTGGCGCAGTGGCCGGCACCTTCTTACTACAACGGCCGCTGCCCCCATCTTTCATTCCACGTCGGACGGCGAAAGGCGTCGGACGCCGTCCGCCTCGATAATGCCCCTGCCTTCGCGGCCGAACACCACGACGATGTCGTCCGGAGCGAGATCGGTATCGATGGCATTCGTTTTCGGCACGATGACGACGTTGAGAACGTCTCCGTCATATTCGCGAAAAATAAAGCCTTTCTCGGTCATTTTTTTGATGACCCCGCGATGCACGTCGTCGCGATGCCAGCTTTCCAGCTCGTGATACATGTTCTCGAAACCGGGAAGGGCGTTCTCTGAGGCGAAGCGCGATACCCTGCCGTGAAAGGACGTCATGCCCACGACGACGCCGCCGAAGATGACAAGCGCCGAAAGGGCCGCCGATGACAGCAGCAGCGGCCGACGGTAGGCAAACGAGTATCGACGCACCAAAATCTCAAGGACCACGATGAACAGCACGATCATGATGCCGAGGAACCACGGCAGTGACAGCAGCAAGACGAGCCATCCGCGCACGCCGAACGCGGGCACGAACCACGCTCCCGTGTAACGAAGCACGAATACCGCGAAGCTCGCCAGGTACAGGAGCGTGGCGAACATGATGGCGCAGCCCAACGCGGCCAGCACGCCGCGCAACACGAAGTGCCAGCGCGGGCGCATGGCGACGCCGCGATCGTGAATGACGCCGAGGATGCGTGACTTCGCCTCCCCCGTCGCTTCACCGTCAGTCCTTAATTGTGCTCGCTCGTCATTCATAGATTTTTCTTTTTGACCGGACCATCGCTCATGACCTTCCGGAGCGCCTCGCGTCCGCGCTTCAGGCGCACTCCGACAGTCGATACGGGAATGCGGAGGACGTCGGCGATTTCGTTGTAGTTGAGCTCGTCGAAGTAACTGAGGATCAGCGGTTCGCGATAGCGGAGGCTGATTTCCTGCAGGTGCGTTTCCAGCATCTGCCGCAATTCGGCATGCTGCGCCTGGCTGTCCGCGGTGCGGTCAGACACCGGTCCGGGATACAGCTCGTCGAAATCGACGAACGAGACCATTTCACGCTTCTTCTTTTTGAGGGCGTTGACGAACTCGTTATGGGCAATCCGATACAGCCACGACGAAAACTTGCGGCTCGTGTCGAAGCTGCGGATGTTGACGTACGCCTTGATGAACAGTTCCTGGACGATATCCTTCACGTCCTCGTCGTCCGCCATGAAACGATGGGCATATCGGCCCATTTTTTCATCGTAACGCTCGATAAGCGTGCCAAAAGCGTCGGAATCGCCCCGCTGCACGCATGCCGCGACTTCCTCATCGGTAGATTGGGGCATAGCAGTCATTCCGGGAGTATATACCTTTTACAACGCTCGATGCGCTTATCTTTCACGGCCTCAGCGCTTGCTCAGCAATTGAGAGGAGAACAGGCCATTGAGCTTGGCAACGGTCTTCTTTCCGGCATAACCGGCCTCGCCCTTGATCCCGTACCTGCGCTGGAAGGCGTCGAGCGCCGCGACGGTGCAATTGCCGAACACGCCGCTGCGAGGACAATCGTTCTTGCCCATGCGCGCCGGAGGATATTCGCCGCTCGAAATGAGCGCCGTCTGCAAAGCGAAGACGTCGACAGCATGTCCCGCCCCGCGCGCCATCGCGACGCGCCACGAGTGAGGCAACACCGACGTGCCGAACGGGTCAAGCTTGTCTTCCTGGCCAAAGGCATCGCGCAGCCCCACGTACGTCTGGTAGGCAAGATCGTTGAGAGCCAGGCTCCGGATTACCGGATCAGTGAAACGTTTTTCGTACATATAGCCGTATTCTATGAGCATGCTTGGAGCATTGGCGGTATTGTCCTCACCGACGGCAATCAGGTTCGGCTCGTCGACGACCCCGTCCGATTCGCCGGCAAGGTCGCTAACGGGGTCATACTTCGAGAGACGCCCGAAGACCTTTTCCGCAATGGCTCGCGTAGCTGAGCCGTTCGCGTACTGCGGGGCCGGAACGTAAATGGTAAAGCCGGAATACTGACCGGGAACCCTGCTGGGATAATCGCGATGCTCGTTGAAATGGACGTGCACGGTGACATCGACGCCGTTCTCGTCGGCCCATTTGTTGATGCCGTACAGTTCTACCGAAACGTCCGGGTCGGCCACGTTGTGATCCACCTGAGAAATAGGCTTTGGCGCCGCGCCCGAAACGATCAGGCCCGCCATGTTACGCATCGCCGCGTTCCGCCACGCGATGATGTCGTCGCGGCCGTCCTTGAGATATTTCGCGAAAATCGGATTCCAGCCCTTAGCATCACGGGTCATCAGCACGTCATAGCGTCCGTCGGCCTGCAGGTACTTGCGAAGGTCCTGCCCGAGGATGACGTTCAGGTCGCGTTCCTTGAGACCGCGGAACGAGGTGCCGCCGGAGTCAGGCTCGTGGCCGGGAACGATCAATATGCGGATTTTTTTCTGCGGAACCGAAACGGCACTCGCCAAGACGGGTGCCGCGAAAAAGGACGCCACGAGGCACCAACAGCCGATGACGAGCAGCATCTTCTTATTCATGCGCACAAAAAATCGGGAGATGATTGCATTACGGCGCCACCTCCGTCGGCGGCTGCGAAAGCTCCAGGTGGTACGGGCTGCGCTTGCCGGTCTTTTGCGTGTCACCGACGAACATTCCGGTAAACGCGTAGAGCTTTTTCGGCATGACCACGGAGATGCCCGTACCGAACACCGGCATGTCATAATATCCCGGAATGCCCGTGGCCTCATCGGAGATGATGACGTAATCACCCTCGCTCTTGAGCGAATAGCCGTTGACCGTCACCGACTTGCCCACGAACTGCAGCGGATGCCGTGAAACGTCACCGACACGCCCCGCCTTCGCGGTCGGCACGGCTGCCGGGCCCGAAGAGACCGTCGCATCACCGTGCATGATGATGTCGACGCCATCGGGGTCGTTCACCTGTCCGGGGCTGCGACCCGGCTTGCCCACCACGCCATACTGCCAGAGGATCGCGTGCGTGGCCTTGTCGATGACGATGACCCTGTCGTTGTCATCATCATTCGCCAGGATGTTCCCGTTCGGCAGCTCGATCGCCAGCGAAGGGAACTTCATCCGCAAAGGGCCGCTGGTTTCGGCCTGTTGCCAGACGATCTTGCCGTCCTTGGACACCTCCATGATCTTGCCGGGGTTGGTGTACCCGGCAATCAGGATGTTGCCGGCCTTGGTCATCTGGGGATCAGAAGGATACTGCAACGGCAGCGACATCGAAAAAACGGGCTTCCAATTCTCATCGAGCTCCAGCAACGAGTGCCCGACGATGTTGCTGACCAGCGTGTGACCGTTGGGCAGCGGAGTGTCGCCGTTCGGCTTATTCAAAAAGCCAGGGCGATTGGAGCATTTTCCAGGAGTGCCGTACTGGCGCACGATCTTCTTGTCCGGAGAAATCTCGATAACCCGGCAATTCTTGATGTCAGCGACGGTGATGTTCCCGTTCGGTAACTTGTAGGGGTCATCCGGAGTGTTGAGCTGGCCGTCCTTCGAGCCGGGCATTCCTGGCGTGCCATATTCCCAGATGACGTTCTTGGTGGCGTAGTCGATCAGCATGATCATGTTCCAATCCTCCATGCCGGCAACGATGGTCTTGCCGCCATCAGCGAAAAACGCGTCATCGGCACCCAGACCGGGACGCGGCAAATCGAAGTCATACTCCCAGACGATATGCTTGTCCGGCGTCACTTCGATGATGCGGTTATTTCCCTTGTCGGCGATCAGCACGTCGTATCCGCCGAGGGCAGTGGCCACCATCGGCGTAGCCTTCGCTTCCGCGTCCGTGACCGGAACGGGATCCTTCACCGCAACCTCAAAAGGCTGCTCGTTCTTGTTCTCCGCCGCGCTTTCCGTCTCTCCCGTCGGCTCCGTCTCGGGACGCTGCAGGCGATACCAGGTGAAACCGCCGACGGAAAGCAAGACGAGGACGGCCGACATGATGCCGATTTTTTTAAATGGGCCCTTCATAGGCGTTGCTGTTAACGATGAAAAAATTCCCGGAGCAATTAAGACTTGTCACGCCAGAAAAACTTGGCCAACCTGAGTTTTTCCGGCAAACGGTTGAGGACCGGAATGAACGGGAATGCCACGAACAGCAAGAGGAGCACGCCGAGAATCTCGGCACCGTCACGATCCTGGTTATCGTCGTTGACCAACAGGGTGTTGTCCAACAGGCCAAGCGGAGTCAGCCACCACGCACCGGGAATAAATTTTTCCTCGTCGCGCACCATGCCGTACTGCGCCGTCGTCATCTGCTTTTCCTTGGCCTTGTCTTCGAGCACGCCGGTATCCGCCAGAAAACGCGTGGCGTACGTGCGGTCGGCCACGGAGGTCTCCTCGCCCTGCAACGCGGCCTCATAGAGACCGGACTGCGCCATCTTCACAAGCCCTCCCGTGACGGCGATCGCCGGATTCGAATCGTCCGCGGCGGCATCGACGGAAAAATCCTGACCGAAATACGCCGCTGCGGAGTCAAGATCACGCTTTTGAGAGGCGTCATCCAACGCGTTAAACGCGGCGAACATGTCCGGACCGCCGTGTACGGCCAGATACTGTCCGTACGGCACGGCGACATAGACGGACTTGGTATCGAAAGCATACGGGTTGATGTTGTCGCTGTAGTTCGCCGTATCTGACGACTCGCCCCACTCGTCGAGCACGGTTTTGGCGATGAGGCCGGGGGCGTCCTTCGAGACGCTTCGGATGGAATCCGGCAGGATCAACGGCGCCTTGAAGACGGCGGCCAAAAAGAGGATCACGGCGATCAGCGCTCCTCCACGCATGAAAAGTTTACGGTGGTCGGCAGGAACGACGCGATACGGCACGTCGACGCGATACGGCTTCGCGATCCCCCGTACGCGCACGAGCAGATAGTGACCGAACAGCAGCGCCAAAATGAGCAGCGGAATGACGACGATGTGAATGCCGTATATCTGCGCGTAGTTCAAATTGTTGACCAGCACGCCCAAGCCGCTGCCGTTATACAGGTCGGAGGCCTGCAGCACCCGCCATTGCGAGGAGAAATCGTTACGAAGGCCGTAGCCAAATTCCGCCTCCATCAACGCAAAGAAAAACATCAGCGACCCAAGCACCCACGTGAAGCGGCGAGGTGCCTTGAATCCCGAGGTCAGAAAGACCACGAGAAGGTGAAGAAGCATGAAGATCACGAAGGCCTGCGTCGACCAGAGATGAACGCCGCGAACGAACAGCCCCGAACGGCTCGTGAGCCACCAGTTGGGACCGACCACGACCATGATGATGCCCGTACCGACGAGCATCAGCAGGCTGGTCATCGAAAGAAAGCCGAGCGAATAAAAAAAACTGTTTCCGTAGGCGGGAACCTTGCGGATCATGAGGTCGCCGACGATGTCCTTGAGCTTGGCACGCGCGCCCAACTCCGAGCCGTCCGTTACCGAAGGTGCTGCAGGCATACTGCCGAAACATAGTGCGATTACGCTTCATGCTAACATGAAATCGCGCTCACGGACAACGCACATCTTGTCCCGCAACGCGGGAATGACGGCACTTGCCGTTAATCGTCACCCGCTCCGGGAAGCAAGCCCTTATGCAAGGTGCCGCCACCGGTCGACGTGCTCAAGTCACCGATGTAGTAGGATGGCAGAAGCGAATAGGCGTATGCGGAATGGTTCCCTTCTCCCGCCTCTCCGTGAGTCTGGAAAGCGACCGTGGCATCCGTGCCGCAATAGCTGATGATGATAGAAGCCCCGCCGGGATGAACGGTAAGAAAACTGGTCACGTCGTACACCCTGCCAAAGATGACGATCCAGCAGCTGGACCTCGTATGATGCGCGATGACCTGCGCATCCGAGAACTTGGCCACGACCGGTGCGGGAGGCGGCTTTGGTATCGATGTAGTGGAAATGGACGCGGTTGCCGAAGAAGAAAGGTCTCCGATGTAATAAGACGGCAGCAGGGAGTAGGCGTATGCGGAATGATTCGCACCGCCGGCATATCCGTGGGTCTGAAAGGCGGAAGTGGCATCCTTGCCGCAATACGGCGTGATCGCCGAGATGCCGCCGGGATGAGAGCTTAGGAAATTGGTGACGTCGTAGACTTTGCCAAGGATGATAATCCAACAGCTGGAGCTCGTATCGTGTGCCGATACCTGCGATGACGTACCGCCCGATCCGGCAACGGAAGGCGAAGAAGCAGCCGCACCGACACCGCCATTTTGCGCATCAGTTATTTGGGTGGCGGTCGTGGGATTATCCAGAATCCCCGAAGGAAGATTCGTCAGATGCTGCCCCGCAGGCTTTGGTTGGCGCGCAAAAAAGACAATCCCCCCAATAGCGACCAAAAAGATGCCGAGAACGACGACGAAGAGGGAAATTTTGCGCAATGTGCCCATTTTGACTATACTTTCACAATACTCCAACGTATGTTGCCACTTGACTGGACCCGAAAACAGCTGAAAAAACCCAGAGTATTGCTTTTGTTAGGTACGATTATCGCAATGGTAACATATGCGTCCGTTACTGGCACCATCACTTATCCGTACATCATGTCGGCGCGACAGGTCCAAATGATCACATACTGCCATTTTGGCAACAACGTTTTTTCCTCTTCCGACTACGGATTCAAGGTATCCGCCCCAGCGGGAAACTGCTTCCTGCCCAATCGCCTCTTCCCGCAGGACGGAAGCGTCCAAGTCCTGCCGAGCGGCTGGTACTCGGTCATCGACGAATACGCCAAGGGGTCCATCATCAAGGCAAGCCGAGGAACCCTGCTTTTTGAACCGGTGAAAAATGACCGAAACACGTCGTCGGTGTTGACGGCACTTCGCAACGGCGGATTCCTCGACGATGCCACGGTCACGGAAATGACGAACCCTCGCGGTCTTGGCATCATCCTGGCAAAAAACGTCCGTGGCATCGACGCGACGGCGCATTTCACTTGGGCATTCGTCATGCATCCTGACGGAAAGGTTTTTCTCTCCGTCCTCAATTCCCGCCCCGATGATTCCGCGGTGTTCGACCAGCTCCTGAACTCCCTCGAAGTCACGCCGGCCTCAACCCAACCCTGACGCCCCCCGTGTCGGAAGCGACTTTTTGAAACTGTTTCGCCGATAGATCGCGTCGAGATACGTAATCTGCGCAGTGGTCAGAGCCGACAATTCTTTCTCGGCCATCCCCTCCGCCCGAACTTTGAGGAACACCTCGATCAGGCCGTACGGAATGGCGGCCAATTCGGCCGGCCGGCCGCAATCGGGATCGGCGCGAAGGCTCGAGGCGATGATCTCTTGCGGAACGCCGACTTCGGCGCACATCTCGAGGACGGATGATTTCCAAGATCCGACGATCGGCAAAAAAGTCGCCAACCGGCTCGAGAGGCTGTAGGTACCGAGCAGGTCCTCGGTGCGATTGCGGCTGCCAACAAGCCAGGATGAGCGCGCAAGGCTTCGGGAGAGAAACCGTGCCCAGCGCATCTCTTCGCGCTCGGCATGCTCGCCCGGCGTATCCACGTATTCGACCGGACCGATGCGTTCAAACCACTCCCGCGACTGCAATCCGCTCCCGGCATGAATGGCGACGGTCTTGTCCGGGTACGCCTGTCGGCACAGCCAATAACAAAGTGCGCCGTCCGAACCG
>JAHFIW010000047.1 GCA_023246195.1 bacterium | reverse complement strand
GCTGAAAGAGATCGGACTGCCTTTTGTAAAGAACTCTCACGTACTCATTTATGCCTCCTGTCTCGCGATCATGGCCATCCGGCCCTTCTCGCAACCCGTCGCGTCCACGCAATTCGCCTGCTTCCTTCATTCCCATGAATGCTCCTTACGCGGTCGGTTTGCCATCTGCACGTTTCAGATGGACAGACATCTTATCCGTTAAGGCGGTTACCGTCAATTTTGCCCGGATGACCCCGCATCCATAACGCTTGACGAAAACGACGAGGAGTGGGACTGTTTTTCCATGATCTTTCCAGGCGGTTTCCGGTCTGAGACAGGAGGCGCGAGTCATGTCAAAAAAGTTCCGTGACTTTGCCAACTGGGACGGCATCGACTTCAAGAGCGTGGACGTCGGTGCCGGCAACAAACCGAAAAACCTGATATTCGACGGGTATCAGTTCGCAACGGAGGGCGAGCTCCGAATGGCCGTGCTGCTGAAGCATCTCGACATCGCCTTCACCCCCGACGTTCGTTTCAAGCTCACCCTGCCCAACGGCCACGACCGTTTCTTCGTGCCGGATTTCGTCTTCAACGGACGACCGTTCATTTGGTCGGCCCGCGGAAAGCAGAAGCTCATCCACGGCATCGAGGCCAAGGGCAAGACGCGTGGGGGCACCTTTTCCGAAAAGGCCCTCGAAAACGTGCGGCTCATCCGAGAGCAGCGAGGAATCCACATCCTGCTGCTCTCCAACGCGCAGATCAAAAGTTATTCGCAAAAAATGAGACTGCCGCTGCACGTCGCCGTCATCGATGAATAGCCGCAGCCACGCCACGCCTAGCGCGTGGCTTTTTTATCGGGCAGGTTTTGGAATTAAAAAATTCCCCAGCCGCAAAGCTGGGGAATGAAGTCCTGCATCCGACCGTCAGCCGCCGTCGGCGTCGCCAGCAGCGAGAAGCCGAACGATTTCCGCAAGCAGTTCTCCGTTGGCGAACGGCTTGCCCATGACCAGGTTGATGCCCTCGGGCGGTTCTCCGAAGAGGGCATGCGCGTCGGCGGTGATGAGAATGGCCGGCTGCGCGCGCCCGTTTTCGCGGAGACGCCGTGCCAAGTCCGTCCCGCGCAATCGGGGCATGGAATTGTCGGTCAGCAGCAGGTCGTAGTCGAACTGTCCGGACAGCACGAGATCGAGCGCTTGCTGGCCGTCGGCGCAAGTGACCACGTAATACCCCCTGCGCCGCAAGTACATCTCCAAAAAATCGCGGATGCCGGGCTCGTCGTCGACGACGAGAATCTTCTTCTTATCTGACACTTTACGCTCCTTTTGAAGGTCTGGCGGTACCGCGACTTTCGCGATAACATAGCAATCTAGCGTAAATTCCACTGCCTGTCAATCCTGTGCCCACCAAACTTGCCGACAACGAACCGACCGTAGCAGGCCAGCGACTCCTCGACGGCCTAAACGACGAGCAGCGCCGCGCCGTCACCCACGTCGACGGCCCATTGCTTATCGTTGCCGGCGCGGGTACGGGAAAGACCACGGTCATCTCCAAGCGCATCGCCTGGCTGATTGAGACCGGCCGCGCCAAACCAGATGAAATTTTGGCGCTCACCTTCACCGAAAAGGCCTCGGGCGAAATGGAGGAACGCGTCGACCAGCTGCTCCCCCTGGGTTACGTCGACTTGTGGATCTCCACCTTCCACGCGTTCTGCCAACGCGCGCTGCAAGAACGCGGTTTGGACATCGGCCTGCCCAACGAGTTCCGCCTGCTCAACCAGACCGACGCCTACCTGCTGATGCGTCGCCACCTCGACAAGTTCGATCTCGACTATTACCGCCCGCTCGGCAACCCCACCAAATTCCTGCACGCCATGTTGCGCCACTTTTCGCGCTGCAAGGATGAAGACATCTCTCCCGAGGACTACCTCAAGTACGCCGACGCGCTGTCGCTCAAGGCCGACGGCATGGAAGCGACCGACACGGAACAGGAATTGCAGGATGATGCCAAGCGTCTCAAGGAACTCGCCAACGCCTATCGCGTCTACCAGAACTTGCTGCTGGAAGAGGGGAGCCTCGACCTCGGTGACTTGCAGATGTACGCCATCCGCCTGTTCCGCACGCGCCCGCACGTGCTGGCCGAGTACCGGGCGCGCTTCAAGTTCGTGCTCGTCGATGAGTTCCAAGACACCAACTGGGCCCAATACGAGCTCATCAAGATGCTCGTCGGCAAGGAAGGGAATGTCGTCGTGGTCGGCGACGACGACCAGTCCATCTACAAGTTCCGTGGCGCCAGCATTTCCAACATCATGCAGTTCAAGACGGACTTCCCCGGAGCCAAGGACGTGGTGCTGACCACCAACTACCGCTCGCGCCAAGGCATCCTCGACCATTCCTACAAGTTCATCCAGAGCAACAACCCCAACCGCCTCGAGGCCAAGATGGTCACGGGCGACGGCAAGAACATCTCCAAAAAGCTCACTGGCACGCGCGAAGGCGTGGCGGAAATCGAACACCTGCGCTTTCCCACCCATGATGACGAAATCATAGGCACGATCGACCGCATCATCGAGATGAAGGAAGAGGAACCGGAACGCACCTGGAGCGACTTCGCCATCTTGGTGCGCTCCAACGGCGCGGCCGACGACTACAGCCGCATGCTGCAGCGACGCGGCGTGCCGTACCAATTCCTGGCGTTGCGCGGCCTCTACTCCAAGCCGGTCATCATGGATTGCGTGGCCTACTTCATGCTGCTCGACGACTATCACGAATCGCCGGCGCTGTACCGCGTGCTGTCCTCGCCGCCGTACCGCCTGCCGGGGGAGGATTTG
>JAHFIW010000034.1 GCA_023246195.1 bacterium | reverse complement strand
CGAAACGCTCGACAAGTTCGCGCTGGCAAGCGAAGCCGCCGCAGCGGAAGTGGCGACGAACCTCGATTCCGCAACATGGACGGTGCGATCCGTAGAACGCAAGACCACTCACCGAACCCCACCCCCTCCTTTCACCACCTCCACGCTGCAACAAGAAGCGAACAATCGCATCGGATTTTCGGCAAAGCAGACCATGGCCCTCGCGCAAAAGCTGTACGAAGGCATCGACATGGGCAGCGAAGGCCACACCGGCCTCATCACCTACATGCGTACCGACTCGGTGAACCTGTCAGAAAAGTTCTTGAGCGAATCTCGCCAGTGGATCGGCAGGACCGCACCCGAATCCCTGCCTGGCGCGCCGCGCATCTACAAGACCAAGGCGAAGGGGGCGCAGGAAGCGCATGAGGCCATCCGCCCCACCAACGTGTTCATCACGCCGTCTCTTGCCGCGCCATACCTCGACGACCGTCAGATCAAACTGTACGCCCTCATCTGGCAGCGCGCCGTCGCTTCGCAGATGACCGACGCCGAACTGACGGCCCTGAGCGTTTCCGTCGATGCGACCAAGCCCGGCATGCCGACGTACGGCTGCCGTGCCACCGGTTCCACCATCGTCAAAAAAGGCTTCCTCGGAGTGTACGAAACCGACGCCAAAGAATCATTCCTTCCGGAAGTCAGCGAAGGAGAAACGCTCGACGTCAAGTCCGTCAATCCAAAGCAGCACTTCACCGAACCGCCACCGCGCTATAACGAAGGTTCGCTGGTGAAGACGCTCGAGGAGCTGGGTATCGGCCGCCCGTCCACCTACGCGCCGACCATCAGCACGGTCGTGGGACGCGGCTATGTGGAAATGGACGGTCGTCGGCTCAAGCCGACCGACCTCGGCTTCCTCATCAGCGACTTGCTCGTAAAGCATTTTCCGCACATCGTCGACTACGGATTCACCGCCGCAATCGAGCTGGACTTCGACGCCATCGCCGAAGGAGAGAAGAAGTGGGTGCCTGTCATCCGCCACTTCTACGAGCCGTTCGAAAAGAACCTTCTCATAAAAAACAAGGAGGTCAAGAAGGAGGACTTCTACGAAATGTCGGACGAAAAATGCGAAAAGTGCGGTCGTCCGATGCTGCTCAAGTACGGTCGTCTCGGCAGATTCATGGCCTGCACCGGATACGCCAACAAGGACAAGGACAAACGCTGCCGCAACACCAAGCCGGTTCCCGGAAGCGCCGAGGCACTGGCTGCGGCCGCAGCGCCCGCCCCGACCGACGAAAAATGCGAATGTCTTGGCGGAAAAGAAACCAAATGCGCGCACAAGGATCCGTGCGGCAAGCCAATGGTGGTCAAGCAGAGCCGTTATGGCTCATTCCTCGGTTGCTCCGACTATCCGGACTGCCAGAACAAAAAAGCCATTCTCAAGCTCACCGGCGTCAAATGCCCCAAGTGCAAGGAGGGCGACATCGTCGAAAAGAAGACCATCCGCGGCGGACGCATCTTCTACAGCTGCTCGCGCTACACCAAAGACGGCAAAGGCTGCGACTTCATCATTCAGTCCAAACCGACCGGCCAGGAGTGTCCCAAGTGCAAGAGTTTGGTGGTCTACGGCAAGCAAGATACCGTCCGCTGCTCCAACAAGGAGTGCGACTACGCGGCAGAGGCGCCGACACCGACGGCGCCGGCCGAGGAATCTGCGGCGAACATGCCAGCTGCGGAACAGGAGCCTGATGAACATCAGGAATAGGACGAGAATCCGACCGCTGCGGTCGGATTTTTCGTTTGGCGAAGAGTCCCCCGTCCGTCGCCACCGTCCACTTGCCCGATTTACACTACAATGCCATTGTAATTCTCACATATGGATACGCTCCCAGTAGCCCCGCGCGACCCTAATGCACCCGTGTGCATCGAGCCGCTGCTGGCCAAAATCCGCACCTACAATCCCAAGGCCGACCTCGACATGGTCCGCCTGGCTTTTGAGTTCGCGGCAAAGGCCCACGAGGGGCAGAAGCGCTCTTCTGGCGAGCCGTACATCACCCATCCGGTGGCCGCCGCCGAAACGCTGGCCGACCTCCGCATGCCCACGCAGATCATCATTGCCTGCCTGTTGCATGACGTTCCGGAAGACACGGCAGTCACGCTTGCCGACATCAAAAAAGAGTTCGGCGACGACATCGCCTCGATGGTCTCGGGCATCACCAAACTGGGCAAGATCAAGTACCGCGGCATCGACCGCTACATCGAGAACCTCCGCAAGATGTTCGTGGCCATGGCTTCGGACGTGCGCGTCATCCTCATCAAGTTCGCCGATCGCATCCACAACTTGGAAACGCTCGACTCGCTCAAACCGGAGAAGCGCCTGCGCATCGCCCTCGAGTCTTTGGAAATCTACGCGCCCATCGCCAACCGCCTCGGCATGAACGAACTCAAGACGCGTCTCGAGGACTTGTCGTTCAGGCAGGCCATGCCCAAAGAGTACGAATGGGTGCAAAACTTGGCATCATCCACGATCTCGCTGAAGAAAACGTACATTGAAGGCGTGAGAAAGATCGTGAAAGACGACCTGACTGCCGCCAACGTGCCGTTCATCGACATCCAAGGCCGCGTGAAGCACCTCTACAGCCTCTACCAAAAGCTGCTCAAGCACGAACGCGACATGGTCCAGATCCACGATCTCGTGGCGCTGCGCGTACTGGTGCCCACAATCGGCGACTGCTACGCCACGCTCGGCATCATCCACCAGCGCTGGAAGCCGCTCAAGGGCCGCATCAAGGACTACATCTCACAGCCCAAACCGAACGGCTACCAATCGCTGCACACGACCGTCTTCTGCGAAAATGGCGAAATCGTGGAGTTCCAAATCCGTACCCGCGAGATGCACGATGAAGCCGAGCGCGGCATCGCCGCGCACTGGCACTACGACGAAGACGGCAAGAAGGCCACGCCCGCCAGCGGCGAACAGCTCGCCTGGGTGCAAGACCTTGCCGACCATTCGCAGCATGCCAAGGGTCCCGACGCCTTCATGGAAACCTTTGAGTCGATGAAAATCGACGTCTTTCAGAACCGCATCTTCGTGTTCACCCCCAAAGGCGACGTCATAGATTTGCCCGAAGGAGCGACGCCCGTGGACTTCGCCTACGCCATTCACACCCACATCGGCAACACATGCGTCGGCGCACGCGTGAATGACCAGATTGTCAGCCTGGAATCGAAACTTTCGTCTGGCGACTTCTGCGAAATCATCGTCGACAAGAACCGCAAGGGGCCGAATGCTGATTGGCTGACATTCGTGAAGACTGGCCATGCCAAGTCGCATATTCGAGCGCTGGCCAAGTCGAAGATTCAGAAGTGGATGAAGGATATTTCGACTGAGGAGGTGGCACCGGCGAAGAAAGCTCCGCCCGCGCCTGTCGTGAAGCCGGTGCACAAAAAGCCGAAACGGCCTAAGCCGAAGACAGAATAAACGAAAAGCCCTCCGACACAGGTTGGAGGGCTTTTTAATTGACCGACTAGTTCCGCGACAGCTTCCGCAGAAGTTCCCCGTATTCCTCATCCGAGTAGAAAGCGATGGTGAAAGTCCCCTTCCCTCCGCGCTTCTTAACCTCCACGCGAGTGCCGAGCGCATTACGGAGCTGCTCTTCTGCTCCGAGCAGCGCCGGATCCTTCTTCACCTCAACTCCGTTCGACTTACGCACGCCGGCTTCGACGTCGCGAGTAGAGAGGTTGCCGGCGAGCAATTTGTTGAACAGGGCGATCTGCGAGGCTTCGTCGGGCAAGGCGAGAATTGCGCGGGCGCTGCCGGCTTGGACGTGGCCGGCAGAGATGGCGTCGCGGATCACTTGCGGCAGCGACAGCAGGCGCATGGTATTGGCTACCGTGGAGCGGGCCTTGCCGACGCGCTTGGAGACGTCATCCTGGGTCATGCCGAACTCCTCAATCAAACGCTGGTAGCCGCGGGCTTCTTCCAACGGATTCAAGTCCGCACGCTGAATGTTTTCGATGAGGGCCAAGACCAACTTGTTGTTGGCGTCGGGGGTGTGGCGGACGGTGACGGGCACGGTATCGAGGCCGAGCATCTTGGAGGCTCGGAAGCGGCGCTCGCCGGCGATCAGCTCGTATCCCCCTTCGGGGCGCTTGGTGACGGTGAGGGGCTGGATAATGCCATGCTCGCGGATGGAGTTCATCAGATCCTCGAGTGCCTGGTGCTCGAAGACGGTGCGCGGCTGCTCGGTGTTGGCGATGATGTCGGAAATGGAAACGTAGAGCGGTTCGCCGGTCGGCTTGGCGACCTCAACTTTGGCGGAGCCGTCGCCGGAAGGCATAGGCATCACCGCGCCCATGGCGAGAGGCTTCTGCGGAATGAGCGCGCCAAGACCTCGGCCCAAGCCGCCGGAAGTTTTCTTTGCAGTCGGCATATTAGACGGCATGTTCAAGCTCGATGATTTCCTTGGCCAGGTTCTCGTAAGCGCGAGCTCCCTTGGACCACGGGTCATACTGCGCGATGGGACGACCGAAGCTAGGAGCCTCGGCAAGACGGACATTGCGCGGAATCACGGATTCGAAAATCTTGTTAGGGAAGAACTTGTGCAGCTCGCCCATGACATCACCGGACAACTTGTTGCGGGCGTCGAACATGGTCAGCACCGCGCCCATGACTTCGAGGTCGGGACGAAGGCTGTTCTTCACCAAGTCGATGGTGCCGAGCAGCTGTGACAGGCCTTCCAGGGCGTAGTACTCGGCCTGCACCGGAATCAGCACGCGCTCGGCGGCAACGAGGCCGTTGAGCGTGAGCAATCCGAGCGACGGCGGACAGTCGATGAGGATGTAATCAAAGCCGTTGCGAACCTCCATGATGGCGTCGGAAAGTCGGTACTCGCGGCGCTCGACGTCGACAAGTTCCACCGCCGCACCCGCGAGTGCCTGCGTGGAGGGAGCCACCTTGAGCCCATCGACTTGGCTGGTGAGAATGACGTCCTTAAGTTTGGCCTGACCGAGCATGGCCTCGTAAAGACCGGCCGTCAGCGCGCGATGATCAATGCCGAGACCCGAAGTGGCGTTGGCCTGCGGGTCGAGATCGACCAGCAACACGAACTTTCCCTTGGCAGCCAAATACGAGCCGAGATTCACGGCCGTAGTGGTCTTCCCTACTCCGCCCTTTTGATTGACGACGGCGATGATGGATGCCATAACACGAGAACCTTACCCCAGCCAAAGACTTTTGACAACAGTCGGCAAATGGGGCTATTATGGCTCAACCAATGGGAGTTTGAAGCGACAGTCTCACGCCTGCCGGCGTGGCGAAATGGCATACGCAAACGACTCAAAATCGTTCGGGGGAAACCCCATGAGGGTTCAAGTCCCTCCGCCGGCACCACGTAAAAACCGCAGTTATTTCTGCGGTTTTTACGTATAAAAAATCGCCCCCTTTCAAGAGGCGAAGAGCGACATGAATGCCGACCTGAGGGCGTCGATGACCCCGATGTAGACCGAAATCCAAAAAAGGATGGAAACGAGGTTGGCAATGAACGCGTAGGCCCAAGCGCGATCTTCGCGCAGGCCCAAGAAACGAATCGCCACGGCACCTGCGAGCGGCCCGAGAACGAATGTCACCGCCAATACGAAGGCAAACGACCCCCTGCTCCGCATCTTCTCCCACGATCCGCTAGAGAATTTCTTCTCGAAGCCGGCCAAATGATCACGAAGCCAGGGAGACAGCGACTCCTTCTTCTTCGCGGCAGGCAGCAGAATCACGAGCACCAGTCCCGTGAGCAACATGCCAAGCCCAAAGAAAGTCGGATATGCCCAATAGCGCAACTTTTGCGCCACGGCAATCATGGTTCCCGAAACGGCCAAACTTCCGACTACCGAAGCCGCGGCCACGGCTGCAACGACAATCTTAGACCGGTGCTGCAAAACGCACCTCCCGACGGTTAAAATGACCTGATTAAATCTTGCCCTACAGCCTATTCACAATCAAGTGGTAATGGCGAAAACCTCTTTTATAAGCCTAAGCGGTTAGGGGCTTGATAACCTCATAAGGCTGTGCTAAGGTGGCTTCAGTTACGTGGATAAGCTCGTAATTATGCGAAAATATGCGAAAAAAGAAGCATAATGCCGATGAAATCAGATTCTGCCAGTCACGGATGCACAAGCGCATTTACGAGTTTAAAAATGGCGAAATTTCCTTTTTAGTGAACGTCGAGTGGGAAGGCGGACGTCCGCTGCGCATGGTGGTCTGCAAGGACTGCTATGGCCAGAACGCCGGCGCCCTCATCAAGGAAATCACCATCGATAACCCGCGCGTGCCGGCAACAGTCTAAAGAAGCTCCGGAAACCTATCTGGGCTCCGGAGTTTTCTTTTTACCGCTGGCTGCCAAAACGGCTGATGCAGAGGTGCCCATACGCTTGCCAAAAATGTCTTTTTTTCGTAAGCTGCATCAACGAACGTGTCATTTTATGGCGAGGTAGCTCAGTTGGTAGAGCAAAGGACTCATAAGCCTTGGGTCGCGGGTTCGATTCCCGCCCTCGCTACCAAAAAGCGTCCCACTCCGGTGAGGCGCTTTTTCGTAGGCAACAAAAAAGCCCCAAGTTAATGAGGCGCTTTTGTTGGTTGCGGGGCTGGGATTCGAACCCAGGATCTCGAGGTTATGGGCCTCGCGAGATGCCACTTCTCCACCCCGCTACGCAATCTACGTCCGATTTGAGCTGTGTGTAGAACGTCCGCAACTATATGCTTTTTTGACCCCGACGTCAAGAGGCGTCATGACCCGTCGCGGACACGGCCTCGGTCGTTGCGCGTTTGTACACGCTGACGGTCTCGCGTGCCGCGCGTTGCCAGGTGAATTCCCGGCCTCTTTCGATGCCGCTGCGCGATAGTTTTTCTTTGAGCGCGGCGTCGTTCCACACGTCACGGAAGGCCTGCGCAAACCCGTCGACGTCGGTCGGCGGCACCAACAGCGCCGCGCTGCCGCAGACCTCCGCCAGCGCAGGCGTGCTCGAGGCGATTACCGGCGTGCCGAGACTCATGGCCTCAAGCACCGGCAAGCCGAATCCCTCGTAGTGCGACGGAAACACGAAGGCAGCCGCTCCCCCGATGAGCGAGGATTTTTCCACGGCAGGAACGTATCCCAAGTACCGCACGCGCTCGCTGCCGAACACGTCGTTTGCCTCGCGCATCTCCGCGAATACGCCGGCGTTCTTCCAGCCTCTTCCGCCGGCGATGATGAACTGCGCCCGATCGGGAATCCAGCCATTTTTTGCCGCCGCCACGAACGCGCGAATCGCCGTCGCCACGTTCTTGCGCGGCTCGACCGTACCCAAGAAAAGAAAGTACTCCCCCTTTTTCAGTCCGTGACGCGCGAAGACTTCGGCCTGATCATGACCTGGGGCGACGATCTCGTTCCCCTCATGCACGACATCGATTTTAGACTTATCTAAGCCAAAAATTCGCGCGATGTCGTTTGCCGTGGTTTGCGAAACGGCGATGACACGGCGGGCGTGCTTCACGGAATGCGGTACCAAAACGGCGGTCGAAAAGCGTTGCGTTCCGAGCGACCCCGGAGGAAACCATTCTGGATGGTCGTAGATGGCGAGGTCGTGCACGGTGACCACCCACGGTCGGCGATAAAACAGCGGAACTACGTTTGCCGGACCGTGCAACAGGTCGAGCTTCTCGCGCTCAAAAACGGAGGCAACCACCAAATGCCTGTAGATGAACGGCATCACGCGACGGATAGTGCGAAATGGGAGCACCCGGGCAGTGACGCGCGGATTGCCTCGCAGCAGTTCATGCTTTGCCGCGGCGACGTCGTGGTTATCGAAAAAAAGAACGTACTCGTTGGTAACGTCCTTCTTCAAAAGCGCGGCTACAAGGTGATGCACGTAATGGCCGATGCCTGCGGACTCCCCCGCGTCAGGATGCAAGATGTTGCGACAGTCAATGCCGATCTTCATGGCCGTAGGGTGTCAGCGTGTCGCGTTAAAAGCCGCAACGCCGCTCGTCGTCACCACGGTCACGATGACCCCCGCGATGAGATTGCCGAGGATGATGAACGGAAGCGCTTTCTTGAGAGGAATGTGCAGCAGATAGGCGCCGAGCGTGCCCGTCCATGCGCCCATGCCAGGCAGCGGCACGGCCACGAACAGCATCACCGCGATCAGCCCCCACTTGGAAAAGTGACCATGCATCTTAGAATGCGTATGCGACAGTACCTTGTCGGTAAGCCTGTGCAACCAGCCGCGACGACGCTCCATCAGCCGCACCCACCAGTCGCAAAGGGCGTAAATGACGAAGACTGGCACGACATTACCGAGCTGTGCCCAAACGAAAACCTCCCATACGGGAAGATGATACGTAATCAGACCGACCGGAATAGCCGCGCGCAATTCACCTACCGGCATCGTGGCCAGGATGAAAACGGCGATCTCCGCGGGAATGCCAGCGATGAGGTGAAGGAAATTTTGCATGCTATTGCGCGGAAGCCAGGCGTGCCGGCCAATGGTAGGCGTCGAAGGCCCAGAACATCAGGCTCTTCACCTCCTTGAAGCGTAATTCCTTAGTATTCGCGCCAAGCACCACCGCCACGACGCCGTTACCGTCGGCGTTCTGCGCGGCCGCTCCGAAGCAATAACCTGCCTCATCGATGAATCCCGTTTTGCCTCCAAGGAAAGCGTAGGGAGGCTTGTCCAAGAAGCTGCCGAGCAGTTCGTCGGTGGAGCGGACGGTGCGCCGCGAGCCGGATTTGGTCACCAAGCGGT
This sequence comes from bacterium, assembly GCA_023246195.1. GTDB lineage: Bacteria > Patescibacteriota > Patescibacteriia > SG8-24 > SG8-24 > JAHFIW01. Next base: position 1,451 of record JAHFIW010000034.1, on the reverse strand, counting down.
ATTCCTTCTGCACCACGGCATCATGAATCTCCTGATGGCTCAAGGCAGCACGCACCAGGCGCGAAACATCACGGGCCGATGCGGCATCGTCGGAGTTGAGGCCAACCGGTTCCACGAAGGACGCTTCGGTCATGCCGAGGGATGCGGCAGTCTCGTTCATCTTCTTTGCAAAATCTTCCGGCGAAAGTCCGGTGGAGCGGGCCAACGCCACGGTGGCGCCGTTCGACGAAGCCACCATGCTCAAGTTGAAAAGGTCGCGGACGGTCACGATTTCGCCAGGTATCAGATAAGCGACGCCTCCGGGCGGCTCGTCGTTGGGAAGCACTTCTACTTCCTTATCCCAGTTTGGATTGCCGCCGAGCACCACCAGCGAGGTCATCAGCTTAGTGATGGAGGCGATCGGCCGCGGCGTGTCGGCATCTTTCTCGAAAAGCACGGCACCAGTCCTCCAGTCAGCCACAAAAGCGGAATTGGCGGTCGTTTCCACGCCAAGCCTGTTCGGATCCTTCTTCACCGGACCAGGCTGCACCGGCGCCATGGCAGCCAACGGGAGAGAAGATCGGTGAATCGGACGGAAGTCAGCAATCTTCATCTCCGGTTTTGCCGGAGAGAAGGTCAGGAACATGGTGAGGGCGACGAGAAACGAAAACATGTGGGGGTCTTATTCTCGGGCGGATTAAGCGGCAGGCTCTTCGGCTGCTGCGGGTGCGGCGTCGGCAGGCTTTACCGTGGCCATCTCCAGCACGCGGACCACGTTCTCGTGCGAGCGCAGCTTGTCGAAGTCCGGCAACTCCTCAACCGTGGCAATGCCGAGGAAGCGAACGAAGTCCATGGTCACGCGGAACGAGGTCTGCGGCTCATACGGTTCGCCCTGCGCCTCCACCAGGCCGCGCATGAGCAGGTTGCGCAAGATCAGGCTGCAGTTCACGCCGCGGATCTGTTCCAACTCAGCCTTGGTGACGGGGCCGCGATACGCGATGATGGTCAGCGTCTCGAGCGACGGCTTGGAGAGTTCGCCGGTCGTCTCGTCTTTCAAGAAGTCCTGTACCAGTTTGGCGTTGTCCGGCGAAGTCGAAAATTGCGCGTCATTGCCGTTACGGAGCAAGCGCACGCCGCTCCCTTCCGCGTTGTAGGAAGCGGTGAGTTCGTCCAGCGCGGCGGTGACTTCTTCCTTGGTGGCATCGCAAATTTCCATGAGGCGCTTGGTGCTCATGGGGCGATTGGCGACGAAGAGGACGGATTCGATCTTGGAGGCATTCATAATGGTGATGATCAGGCTGCGACTTTTTCGAGGCGCTGGATGGTGATGTCGCCCCACATGGCGTCTTGGCTCACGCTGACGTCACGCTGCTTCACCAGTTCCAGCAGTGCCAGGAAGCAGACCACCACCTCCGTCTTGGTCTCGGCGCTCTCGAGCACCGACGAGAACCTGACTCTTTCCGCCTTGGTGA
>JAHFIW010000033.1 GCA_023246195.1 bacterium | reverse complement strand
GAAGGGCCTTGCCGACGGTGCCGTAGACTATCTCATCAAGGCCCACTTCGTGCCGGCCGAAGCCGTCGAGAAGATCAAGAAGGTGCTCAACCTGCCGTAAGCAGCCGCTTCTCCTTTCTCCACTCTCTTTTCGACCATGCCACGATACGAATATCACGCGCGCGACCCCAAGGGTCAGGCCGTCGAGGGCTTGGTCGATGCCGAAACCCTAGAAATAGCCACCGATACCCTCAAGGATCGGGGGCTTTTCGTACTTTCGCTGGAGGTGTTCAAGGAGTCGGTGACCTCCTATGAGATTCCTTGGCTGAACAAGATCAGCACGAAGGACCTGGTCATCTTCTCGCGGCAGTTTTCAGTGCTGATGGGCGCCAAAGTGCCGCTCGTGCAGGCGCTGAAGACTACCGCCCGTCAAACCCAGAACAAGAGTCTCAAGAGGATCGTTCTCGACGTGGCTTCTGACGTTGAGGCGGGCACGTCGATGTCGGAGGCCATGGCCAAGCATCCGCGGGCCTTCAGCGCGTTCTTCATCAACATGATCCGTTCGGGCGAGACCACCGGCAAGCTCGAGGAAGTCATGAACTACCTTGCCGACCAGATGGAGCGCGACTTTGACTTGATGGCCAAGATCAAGGGAGCCATGACGTATCCGATTTTCGTGATGGTCGCGATGGTCATCATCGGTTTCGTGATGATGGTGTACGTGGTACCGAAGCTGACCGCCACGCTTACCGAATCCGGTACGGCGCTGCCGTGGACCACCAAGCTGCTCATCGCTACCAGCAGCTTCATGCAGACGTACATCGCCCAGATCGTCGTTGGCGCCGTGCTGCTCATTCTCGCGTTCCGCTGGTGGACGTCTACGCCGGGCGGCCGCACGCTCTGGGATCGTCTCAAGCTGAAGGTGCCGGTGTTCGGTCCGTTGTTGAGGAACATCTACGTGGTTCGCTTCACTCGCAGCATGTCGACGCTGATTTCCGGCGGCGTGGACGTTCCGCAAAGCCTCGAGATTTGCGCTGACATCGTGGGCAACGAATATTTTCGCCAAGTCATCATGGAGACGCGAAAGGAAGTGTCCGACGGGAACTCCATTACCAGCGTGTTCGTGCATACCGACATCATGCCGATGATGGTGGCGCAGATGATGTCCGTGGGCGAGGAGACCGGTCGTCTGGGCGAAGTGCTGGATCGACTGACGGGCTTTTATTCGCGAGAGCTTTCCAACAGCGTGGCCAATCTGGTGTCGGCCATCGAACCGCTCATCATGCTGCTCATGGGCGGCGCGGTCGGCATCATGGTCGCGGCCATCATGCTGCCGATGTACAGCATGGCGACGAACATGTAACCGCACTTTTTGCGTGGTTCAAGTGAGGCAAATATGCTATACTTACCCCGGTTTAATGTTACATGTGGATAAGGTCCGCCTTGTCCGCGGCTTGGTATCCGGCTATCGTCGGGATCGCCTAAGCTTGTACGGATCGTAAACTATGACGAAATCGTCTAACAGGGGCTTTACGCTCATCGAGCTGCTCGTGGTCATCGCGATCATCGGCCTGCTCTCGACTCTCGCCGTGGTCGCCCTCAACAGCGCCCGCGCCAAGTCCCGCGACTCGAAGCGCGTCGCCGACGTCAAGCAGATGCAGACCGCGCTCGAGCTCTATTTCGCGGACAACAACAGCTATCCTTCGCAGACCGCGGCCACCGTTCTCGGCGTGGCGGCTACGACGAAGATGCTCTGCGGAGCCGGCGTGTTCAGCAACGCCTGCGTCGGCACCACCTACATGGGCCTCGTCCCGTCCGCCCCGACCCCGGTTGACGGCACCTGCACTGCCGGCGCTGGCAGCAACGATTACACCTACACGTCCGCCGCGGCGACCGGCGTCAGCGCCACCTACGCGCTCACCTTCTGCCTCGGCGCGCAGGTCGGTGACCTCGCCGCAGGTGTGCACACCGCCTCGCAGAACGGCATTCAATAAGGAATCGCTTGCCCTCGACGGTCGCGTCGGGCAGCCTGAAAAAACGTCCCCGGCGCGGGGCGTTTTTTGGTTTTTAATAATGTGCTATGCTGTGCAGGTAATGAGGAGGCCCTTATCCACTCAATCGTGTCACGCATGTGTAAGTCCGCATCGCTAAACAAAAAAGCGACGAAGGTCCTTTCCGATAAGGGCTTTACGCTCATCGAGCTGCTCGTGGTCATCGCGATCATCGGCCTGCTCTCGACTCTCGCCATCGTGGCGCTCAACATCGCTCGCGGTAAGTCGCGCGATACCAAGCGAGTGGCTGACATGAAGCAGGTGCAAAAGGCTCTTGAGCTGTTTTACGCCGACAATCTCAGCTATCCGACAGTTGCGGCTCCAGTGGCGCTCGGCACGGGAACCGTGCTGTCGCTTTGCGGCAGCGGCTTTGCCGCGACGTGCGCCGGCACGAACTACATGGTAAGCCTTCCTCAGGCACCTTCCATCGTGGAATCAGGCTGCACTGCGGGCAATAACGCCTACTCTTACTCCTCCGGGGCGACTTCCGGGGTCAGTGCGACGTATGCGATCACCTTTTGCTTGGGCAGCAGGGTCGGCGAACTTGGTGCCGGTCTTCGTACGGCCTCGCAGAACGGCATGCAATAAATTCGACGATCTTCGGAAAATCCACTTAAACGTGGATTTTTCGTTTGGTGCCGTTTGTGATATCTTTTGATCATGAGCTTGGGTGGTTCACCGGCCTCATGGCAGATCTATGCGCCAGCGTAAGGGCAGGGGGTTCACGCTTATCGAGCTTTTGGTCGTCATCGGCATCATCGCCGTTTTGACGTCTATTGCGGTGGTTGCCCTTGGCAGTGCGCGCAGGAAGGCCCGAGATGCCAAGCGCGTGTCTGACGTGAAGGCAATCCAGAATGCGCTGGAATTGTTTTATCAGGAGTCAAACGGATATCCCACTGAAGCGCTGGCCGTTGAATTGGGGCGGGGGAGCTTTAAGGCGTTGTGCTCCTCCGGTTTTGAAGCCGTGTGCGGAGGCACCGTTACGGAGTTCATGGGATTGGTTCCGTCTTCTCCGAATCCGATGGACGGCTCTTGCAGTTCGACCGATAATCGCTACATGTATACGGCGTCCGCGGGCGGTGCGTACGTCATGACGTTTTGTCTTGGCGATAATTTTGGGGATTATTCCGCCGGTCTTCGCACCGCCAACGAGGACGGCATTCAGTAGCGGCAACGCAACGATAAAAGGCCCTCTTCGGGCCTTTTTTGATGCCGTGGCAAAGAAGTTGCCGTAAGTCGCCCGAAGCTTCGGCGAAGGGTGGACAACCTCTGCCATTCATCGTGTCGCCATGCTATCATTGAGCGAGGAATCGACATGTTTCTCCCGTCAAAATGCCCGCATGGTTCGCTGAGAATTACGGTTACGGTCTGACGCCGCTGCTCGCGACGTTCGTTTTCGTTTTTGGGGCGGTGATCGGGAGTTTCTTGAATGCGCTGCTGTGGCGCCTGCGTACCGGCGAAAGCGTGGCCAAAGGACGTTCGTATTGTCCGTGCTGCCATCATACTTTGGCCGCGCGCGATCTGGTGCCGATATTCAGCTACCTGTTTTTGGGAGGTAAATGCCGCTATTGCCGAAAGGGGATTCACCCCTCGTATGTGATGGTGGAGTTGGCGGTCGGAGTGCTGTTTACCGTCTTTGCCGTGAGGGCGTTCGCCGAACCGGTGCTGAGCGATGCCGCCCTTGCGGGGCTGTTGCGCGATTGGTATGCGGCGGCAGTACTTACCGTGGTATTCGTCTTCGACTTGCGCTACATGATCATTCCACGCTCGGTGACTTTGCCGGCGACCGTCATTTTAGCCGCGGCTTCGTTTCTGTTGGGCACCGGTCTCATCACTATCGCATTGGGTTTGGCGGTCGGTGCCGGTTTCTTCTTCCTGCAGCATTTGGTCTCCAAGGGGCGTTGGATCGGCGGCGGCGACATCAACTTGGGCGGCTTGATGGGTGTCTTGCTCGGCTGGCCGCATATCTTGGTGGCGTTTTTCATGGCCTACGTGACCGGCGCGATTGTCGGCGTGGTGCTGCTGGCCGGCAAGCGGGTGGCGTGGAAGGGCCAGCTGCCGTTCGGCACCTTCCTTTCGGCGGCCACGATAGTGACCATGCTCTGGGGCGAGAAGATCCTGACGTGGTATTTTCATCTGATCGTCTGATGAGTATGCGCGCACGTTCTCATTTTCGACGCGATACGGGAGTGGCTGCGGGGTTCACGCTCATCGAGCTGCTGATTTCGATAGCTATTTTTTCCGTGATGACCGGATATGTCATCTCTAACTACCGTACGGCGCGTCAAAGCGATGAGTTGCGGCAAGGCGCATCCCTTTTGGCCAACAGCATCCGTCGCGTGCAGACTATGGCCTTGGCGGGCGAGGGCGTGCTTTCCTGTTCGGGCGGTTCCAGCACGGGCGTGTCGACAACTTGCGCCACTGCCGCCGATTGCAAAAATGGCGGCAGCTGCGTCAGAAGCCTGCCTAAGGGATACGGCGTGCACCTCACCATGTCATCGGCAGTCGGGAGCAAGCAGGCCGTGCTTTTTGCCGATCTCAACGGCGATCGCCTCTACGAGAAGGGCGAGGAAATCCGCACGGACAGCATCTCTGCCGGACCTTCCGTATCCATCACGTCGTTGGCTCCCATGACCGTCGCCACGGACTTGGACATCGTGCTTGAGCCGCCGAAGCCGACGGTCTGGTTCAACGGCTCGAACGCTTCCGCCGTGGCTACCGTCGTGCTGCAGCATTCCGCCAGCCTGCGGACGCGAAGCGTTACCGTCAATCGCGTCACCGGACAGGTGAGCGCGGACTATTAGCCCAGATATGCGAACATCGCCAGCGTCATCAAGGGGTCAAAGCCTGGTAGAAGTCATCATCGCCTCGGGCATCATCATGACGGCGGTTTCGGCTTCGCTGACGCTGGTATCATCTTCAATCCGCGCGGAAAAAAATAGCGAGTCGCAGATTACCGCCGGCAACCTCGCTCGCGAGGGAGTCGAGGTCGTGCGCGCGATCCGCGATTCCAATTGGCTCGCCGGCAGGTCTTTTGATGCCGGATTGACCGGGGCAAGCCGCGATTACAGCGGTGTCCCCGTGTTCGATCCCGCGGCGAACTCCTGGAGCATCGACTTCACTCCCGATGCCATTACCAGCGATTGGGCCCGTGTCAGCCGTTATGTCGCGGCAAGCGGCAATGCCGTCATCGGTCTGATGGTGCAGGGGGCGACCGTGCCGGTCGGTGCGGTCATCAGCCCCTATCGTCGTCTTGTGTCCGTTGATCCGCTGTGCGACAACGGCACGGGCAGTTATGCCATCGTCACCAGCGGCAGCGACTGCGGCGCGAACCTCAAGGTGGGAATTCGCGTCACTTCGACCGTGCAGTGGGCGACGGGCGGAGCCGCCAAGACCATGTCGGTCGAGGAGCGCATGTTTGATTGGCGTTAACCTATGTCGTACTTACGCGCGCATCGACGGACTTCCGTTCACTCTTCCAGGGGCTTCACGCTCATGGAATTGCTTGTGGTCATGTCGTTGTTCACCACCGTCGTACTGATCGCCTCGGATATTTTCATGCTGAGCAACCGCGCGTCGCGAAAAATCTTCGGATGGGAAAGGACTCAGGCCGACGCGCGCTATACCATGGAAGCCATCACTCGCGAGGTGCGCACCGGTTCGGTCGATTTTGGATACTATGCCGGACGCGGCACGGCCATCGGCACGCCGGAGTCCGAGCTGGCCCTGATCGAAAGCGACACTACGCCCATCAAGTTCAAGGTCAGCGATGCGAATAATGCCTCGCTTTGCGCCGATCTCCAGAGCGCCCCGTGCCTGCTCGTGACCGTCGGTACCGGCGCGCCGGCCGCAGTCACGCCGAAGAACGTCGCGGTGATTTCGGCGAAGTTTTACATTTCTCCCGCCACTGACCCGACGGTCTTCAATGCCTCCACCGGTTCGTATGACTCCGACATCCAGCCGCGCGTGACGGCAGTGCTGGTGCTTCAGAGCAGGGGCGGCGCTGCCGCCGAGCAGACCGTGGTATACCTTCAGACCACGGCCACGAGCAGGTCTTACAAGCGCTGAGTATGCCTTTCATGCATCGCCAAATTGCAGCAACCGGCCTCGGACGGAGGACGCCGCACGCGTCGGCTGGTTTCGGGCCGTACCGGCGCGATGGCCGTGCCGGCAGTCAGCGCGGCACCGTGCTGCTGATGGCCCTGCTCATCATGTCTGGCGTGGTGATCTCGTCGATGGGCGTGGGCTCGCTGATCGTCAGTTCCTTGCAGCAGTCGCGCTCGTTGGACAACGGCATCGTGGCCTATTACGCTGCGGAAACGGGCGTTGAAGAGGCGTTGTATGCCGTCCGTCATCAGGACACGCTGCCGAGCGCCGTCAGTACGCCGAAGACGCTCAGTAACAACGCGAGTTGGACGCGTGCGGTCACTAATCGCGAATCGGTCGTCTATGCCGGCACCATCAATCAGGATTCCGTATACGAAATCGCCCTCTACGATCCCGATGCCTCCACGTCCCTGCAGAACATCGGAAATCTGATGATCACCTGGACCGATTCCTGCAGCGGCTGCACCGTGGCGCAGACCTCGTTGGTGGGCTGGAAGTCGGGCGGGCCGGTGCTGTGGGACCCGAATGCCGCCGTTAACCTGTACACCTGGAGCAGCGCCGGAGTTTCCGTTGCCGTTCCCGATCCGACCAGGCTGTATCGTTTCCGCATTTCGGCCAAGAATGCGGCCATGCAGAACGTGCAGATTCGCGCCTTCGACGCGAACGGCCTGCCGACCACCGTTCCCGGTCGCGTGCGCGTCGACGCGCTCGGCACTTTCAACGCCAACACCCAAAAGCTGACCGCCACCCTGCCGCGCAGCGTGCCGCTTTCCGGCATCTTCGACTTCGTGGTGTTCAGCGAATGCTCGCTGGTAAAGGGCGGATCGTCGATCGCCTGTCCGTAATCCTATGACTTTCACGGAAGCAAAAGCACGTCTTGCCGTCCTCAAGAAGGAAATCGACCGTCAACGCTACCTCTATCACGTGGAGGACAAGCCGGAGATGTCCGATGCCGCGCTCGACTCGCTCAAGCACGAGCTGTACGGGCTTGAGCGGGCATTCCCGCAGCTGATCACGCCCGACTCGCCCACGCAGCGCGTCGGCGGCAAGGCGCTGGCAAAATTCGAGAAGGTCACTCACGCCGCCCCGATGCTTTCCATGGAGGACGTTTTTGCGCCCGAAGAATTCGACGAGTGGCATGCGCGCGTCGCCAAGCTGCTGGGACGCGACCGTTTCGACATGTTCTGCATGGTCAAGGTGGACGGTTTGGCGACGAGCATCAATTACGATGACGGCATGCTGGCTTTCGCGGCCACGCGCGGCGACGGCAAGGTGGGGGAGAACATCACCGAGAACGTCAAGACGATCGACGCCGTGCCTTTGGCCTTGCATGCGCCTACGGAAAGGCAGGTCGACGCGTTTTGCGCGGCGCATCGCGGCGCTATCGACGAGAAGAAGGTCCGTCGCGCGCTTTCCGGACGTGCCGGCCGCATTGAAGTCCGCGGCGAAGTCTACATGACGCAGAAGGCCTTTGACGCGCTTAATGCCGAGCAGAAGCGCAAAAGTGAGGAGTCCTACGCCAATCCGCGCAACCTCGCCGCCGGCGCGGTTCGCCAACTTGATCCGAAAGTGACCGCGAGCAGGAAACTTTCCTTTTTTGCCTGGGACTTGGCGGCGGACATCGGTCAGACGACGCATTCGCAGGAATGGGAACTGTTGCGGTTGCTCGGCTTTAATGCCAACCGCGAGAGCATCCTGGCGAAGTCGGTTGCGGAGGTGCGCGCGTTTTGGAAAAAGACGCAGGAGCGTCGTGCAAGGCTCGGCTATTGGATCGATGGCAGCGTAGTACGCGTTGATGACAACGCGTCGTACGAACGGCTCGGCGCGGTCGGCAAGACGCCGCGCGCGATGGTCGCCTGGAAGTTTCCGGCAGAAGAAGTCACCACCGTCGTCGAGGCGGTCGAGTGGCATGTGGGACGCACGGGTGCGCTCACGCCGGTGGCGCAACTGCGGCCGAGTTGGCTCGGCGGCACCACGGTCAAGCACGCCACGCTGCACAATGCCGACGAGATCAATCGTCTCGGGCTGAAGATCGGTGATACCGTCATCCTGTACAAGGCCGGCGACATCATTCCCAAAGTGAAGGAAGTGCTCGTCAAGCTGCGTCCCGGGGATGCCAAGGCCGTGTCGTTGCCGCGCGTCTGTCCCGCCTGCGGTGAGCGCGTGGCGCGGCGCGAAGGCGAGGTGGCGCTGGTCTGCGATAACCGCGCTTGTCCGGCCAAGCAGGTGGAGTTCATGGCCAACTTCGTTTCCAAGCGTGCCTTCGACATTGACGGTCTCGGTTACAAGGTGGTCGAACAGCTGATGGACGGCGGACTGCTGGCGCGTCCTTCCGACCTGTTTCGTCTCAAAAAAGAAGATCTGATCGATCTTGAACGCTTCGGCGAGAAGTCCGCGGAGAATTTGGTCGCGGCCATCCGCGATCGCGGAAACGTGACGCTGCCGCGCTTCATCATCGCCATGGGCATCATGCACGTGGGCGATGAGACTGCGCTCGACCTCGCGCGGCATTTCGGCACGTTGGAGAAGTTGCGCGGCGCAAGCAAGGAACAGCTGATGGCGGTCAACGGCATCGGCGAAGTGGTGGCCGATTCGGCGGTGGAATGGTTTGCGGACAAGAAGCACCGGCACATGGTCGATGACTTGCTTGAGGCCGGCGTGAAGGTGCAAAAAACCGAGCGTCCGGCGGCCGCGCCGTGGCAGGGGCTGGCCTTCGTGTTTACCGGAACGATGGAGTCGATGACCCGCGACGAAGCCAAGGACAAGGCTCGCGCTCTCGGCGCCGACGTCAGTGAATCGGTCTCCAAGAAGACCGCGTACGTCGTCGCGGGCCCCGAAGCGGGTTCCAAGCTGGATAAGGCGAAAAAACTGGGGGTCAAAGTCTTGAACGAAGCGGCATTCCTCGCTATGCTGAAGCAGCAATAACGCTTCCTATGAAACTTACCCCCGAACAGGTCGAAAAGATCGCCACGCTATCCCGGTTGTCCGTGTCCGAAGATGAGCGTGAGAAGTTCAGCCGGCAGCTGTCCTCGATTTTGGAATGGGTCGACATGCTCGCCAAAGTGCCCACCGAAGGCGTCGAGCCCATGCAGCATGCCGCTCAGCTGTGCAACGTCTTCGGAGCCGACGTGCCCGCGCCAGTCGACGCCAAAACGCGCGCCCGCCTTTTGTCGCAGTTTCCGGAACGCGAGGGCGACCTGCTCAAGGTGAAAGCCGTATTTTCCTAGTTATGGACCTCGCATTCGCCTCTCTTAAGGAAGTCATGGACGGACTGGCCAAGGGCGCTTTTAGTTCACGCGAAGTAACCGACGCCTGCCTCGCCGTCGCCCAGAAGAACGCCGGTACCACTCACGCCTACGTGGCGCTGCTCGACGAGGCCGCCCGCAAGGCCGCGGACGAGTCCGACGCGCGTCGCGCCGTCGGGGCCGCCAAGTCGTCGTTCGACGGCGTGCCGATGGCCATCAAGGACAACATGCTCCTCGTCGGCTCCAAGACCACGGCCGGATCGGAAATCATCCGCAATTACGAATCGCCCTACGACGCCACTGTCGTGAAGCGTTTGCGCGAGGCGGGAACGGTGTTCCTCGGCAAGGTCAACCTGGATGAGTTCGCCATGGGCGGCTCCACCGAGACTTCCTGCCACGGACTCACTCGCAATCCCTGGGACCATGGCAAGATTGCCGGCGGTTCCTCGGGCGGCTCTGCAGTCTCGGTGGCGGAAGGCTCGGCGACGGCGGCGCTCGGTTCGGACACCGGCGGTTCTATTCGTCAGCCTGCGGCGATGTGCGGCGTGGTCGGTCTCAAGCCAACCTACGGCCGCGTCTCGCGCTACGGACTGATGGCCATGGCGTCGAGCCTGGACCAGATCGGGCCGATTGCCCGCAGCGTGGAAGACGCCTCGCTGCTGCTCGGCGCCATCGAGGGTCGCGATCAGATGGATTCCACCAGCGTTGACTTGAAAGAAGAGTGGGCGTTGCCGAAGGCGTTCGAAGCCCATTCGTCATCTGCGCTCCTTAAGGGATTGCGCGTGGGAATGCCGAAGGAATACTTCGTCCCGGGCATGGACGAGGGAGTCGAATCGTCCGTT